>ONPE01000087.1 GCA_900319615.1 uncultured Eubacteriales bacterium | reverse complement strand
AGGAAGATCAGCCCCGCAGCTGAGAATACGTAGATCATCATGTCGAAGTAGTGGAACCAGTTATCGAGCAGTATCTTTATGCCGCCGGTGTAGGTGGATTCTGCGATCTTAGAGAGCTGCTCTCCGCTTTTGAGGTTATGACCCTTGACCTGGCTGAGCCATATGGACTGGAAGGTCGGCTCGTTCACCTGGCTGAGCAGCTTGTTTTTGAAGAAGTTGAAGGTCTGCCCGGTTGAGCTGAGCACCTTCATCCTCGTTTCGATAGCGGCGGAAGCAGTATCGTCGGCAGCCTTCATATCCATGTTGGCGCCCAAAAGAGAACCCAACGCCAGACCGTTGTACCAGCCGGGAGCCATCGAGGACTCGTTTACTCCGGCGTAAAGCATCTGCTTATGTGTGATGTGCGTGTCGAGCGTCGCGTTGCCGCGGCTCGCGTAGCTCGAGACTATCAGCTTCTGCGCGCCTATGGGGGCCAAGATCATCAGCGCCGCCATAGCGAGGGAGAGGAGCTTCTTTTTGTCGACGGTGTGCAGCACCAGAGCGACGGCAGCAGCTATCAGGATGATCATGTACTCTGTCCTGAGGCTGTAAGCCGCAGCCGCGGTCAGTATGCCGCCGACGGCGTTGAGTATCTTGCCGTCCTGCATGAAGCGCACCGCGTTGTACACAGCCCATACCGCAAAGGCGAGGGCGAGAAGATAGGGGTAGGTGAAGGTGGTGATGTACATCGGCTGCAGACAGCCCATGAGGAAGATGGCGGTAAGGTTAGTGACAGACTTCCTGCCGGTCATCCTCGAGGTCAGCATCACCAGACCGAGGTAGATCGCGTCGAGCGCTATGATGTTAGGTATCTGTAATAAAAGCGCGCTGCTGTTCGTGCCGAAGATCCTGTACAGTATCTCTGCGAACAGGACATATCCGAGCTCCTGCGGATAGAACTGATAGAAGCTGTGGTTGCCGTAGTATTCGCCCGAAGAGACTAGGCTGCCGTATGTGCCTTTGGCCGCGTCCTTGGCGGTGTTGAGGATGGTGAACGCGTCGCCCGAGGGCTCGGACTGCACCAGATTCACCCATGCGAGCGACAGCACAGTCGTGAAGAGCAGCATGACTCCGACCACGAATTTTGTGTCGAGCTTGCCGACGGAGATATTCTTCCGCATCATGGCGAGAATGCCCAAAAGGGTCAGGCAGATCAGCGCGATGTTGCTGAGGAAGAAATCGGGATCAAAGGTTATCAGCTCCGCAAAGGGATCGACAGGGTCGATATGGCTCGTCTCTATGATCGCGCCTACCGAGATCATCGTCAGCAGCGCCGCGACGATCCATATCGCGGCTTTGGAGCAGATATCGACCGCTTTGTTTTTCGTTACAAGTGTATTATCCACATTATTCTCCTTAGTTCAAACGCCGTGATATCGGATGATCACAGCGAGAAATCTTCCTTGGTAAAGGTCTTCAGCGGAGCCATACCGCCGGGCTCGCGCATGATGGGGTTGTAGCTGAACTTCCTGCACTTGCCGTTTTTGAGGGTCTTGTTGACCTTGCAGTACTGCGAGCCGCCCTGTGTGCCCGAGTTGGAGCAGTATACGCATGAGGGCACGATGTCGTTTCCGAAAATTTTCTTTTTCATTTTATCACCATATACAATTTATAATATATTGAGCTTACATTATATCATCATCTTTACACTATTGCAAGTGATACGTTCATATAGTATAATACATACGGTTATTATATTATAATACTTATCAACAGTCATTGCGAGGGACGCAAGAGTTAAGGTTGAGATTCCCGCGTCAGAACTATGTTCTTCCTCGGAATGACGATTTGTATGCGTCCCGTGGCAATCTAAACCGAAAAATGGTGATATAATGGAATTCAAATCTTCTGTATTTACGCTTAATAATAATAACGGGGTCTCTTATCTGACCTATGACAGTCTGAGCAGGATACCCTTTATCCGCCACGCCTTTTCCACAAAGATAGGCGAGGGGACAAGAACAGTCCATCCGATGGATATGAGCTTCGATCATGACGACCGCGACGCCGTGACCGAGAACTACAAGCGCTTTTGTTCTGCGGCAGGCTTCGACTACAGCTGTCTGGTTGCGTCCTCTCAGGATCACCACACCTTTGTGCGCGTCTGCACCTCGGCTGAGAAGGGCATAGGAATCTACCGCGCGAAGGATATCGAGAGCGTCGACGGACTTGTGACCATCGAGCCCGGCGTCACCCTTTGCACTTATTATGCCGACTGCACTCCGCTGTTCTTCGTCGATACCGGCACTCATGCTATAGGGCTGGCTCACGCCGGATGGCGCGGCACCGTGGGCAGGATAGCGGAGAAGGTAGTTGATACCATGCGCGATAGCTTCGGTACCGACCCTGCCGATCTCGTCTGCGCAGTAGGGCCGAATATCTCTGTCTGCTGCTATGAGGTCGACGAGCCGTGCGCAGGCGAATTCTATGCTCTGGGCTTAGACAGCGACCGCTTCGTCTTCCCTAAGGAGGGCGGCAAGTATATGGTCGATATGCTCGAGTGCAACCGTCAGATCCTTGTATCCTGCGGAGTGAAGCCGGAGAACATCACCCTCAGCGACGTTTGCACGCAGCACAACAGCGAGCTGCTGTGGAGCCACCGCGCGACAAAGGGCGACCGCGGCACCATGTGCGCCATGCTGCGTATCAATCCCGATTAAGCCTTACAAGTTTTATAGCGATATCGTCATTACGAGGAGGGCATTATCAATTACCTTATTATTGCCCGACGTGGTAATCCCCCGGCGGTTTAATACCGGTTGATGTGACAGAAATGTTGAGACCCTATTTGTGGGATTGCCACGGCGATGAATCGCCTCGCAATGACAGTTAGTTCAGAATCAGTTTCCCATCCTCTGCGAACCAAACATCCTGCGCCGTGATCGTCAAGCCGTTCAGCTTCTCCAGACAGCCCGCGGGAGTCGTGAAATCAAAACTCAGCTTATATGCGTAAAGCGCCTGTTGCCTCATGCGGTAACGGGCGTTCAGTTTTCTGTCGCCGTACTTTTCATCCCCGAGCAGCGGATGCCCGATGTGCGCCATGTGCGCGCGTATCTGATGTGTGCGGCCTGTGTGCAGATGTACCTCGCACAGCGAGAGACCGTTCGCGCTGTCGAGCACCGAGTATTCGGTGATTATCTCCTTGTAGCCTTCGCGCGGAGTATCCGACACACGGACTTTGTTAGTGCTTTCGTCCTTGAAGAGATATGCTTTCATCAGCGCGGTCTTAGGTTTCGGGGTACCCTTGACGACGCACAGATATATCTTTTCGATCTCCCTGTCGCGTATCTTTTGGTTCATCACGCGCAGAGCCTCCGCGTTCTTCGCGGCTATGACGATGCCGCCGGTGTTGCGGTCGATGCGGTTGCACAGGGCAGGGGAGAAGGCTCGCTCTTCTTTAGGGTCATACTCGCCCTTATCGTACAGATAGCGCATCACGCGCAGGTTGAGAGCGTCGGCGTCGTAGCGGCTGTCCTGATGGCACAGCACCCCGACCTTTTTGTTCAGCAGCAGGATGTTTTCATCTTCGTACAGTATATCGAGCTCTTTTCCTGCTTTGAGGAAGTCGTAGTGCTCTTGCTCTTCAAAGAACTCGTCCCTGATATAAAAGGTCAGGACGTCCCCTTCGCTGAGAAAGACGTCCGGCTGTACCTTTTTGCCGTTGAGCTTTATGTATTTTGTACGCAGATACTTGTACATCAGCGATTTGGGCATGGTGCGAAAACGCTTTGACAGATACTTGTCAAGGCGCTGACCCGCGTCGTTTTTGTTGATCCTGAGCTCTCTCATATCATCACCGGTACCAGTATAGCAAATCCGTGAGGATATTTCAACGGTAACATTTATCCCTTTGCTGAGTAGTATATACAGGGTGATATTTATGAGATGCCGCAAAAAGAACTGCACTGTCGCGATATCCTTCGGCGCCGGGATGCTTGTAGCGTCCGTGCTGCCTGCAAAAGCCGTGTGCGTGATAGCGGCGCTCGTGCTGATGATCACCTGCCTGTCAAGGAGGTAGCTATGAAGGTTGTTGTACTGGATCATCCGATGATACTGTCGTTCTTCCTCAGGAGGATCTACGGTATCAAGAAAGTTAAAGACAAACAAGATAACTGATGTTGATACATAACACTGCGGCAGTCCTCTGCCGCTTTGTTTGTTATTGTCATTGCGAAGGGCGCAAATAAGGTTGAGATTACCACGTCGGAACCTTGTTCCTCCTCGTAATGACTATCAATATGCGCCCCGTGGCAATCTCAACCTATACAAACAGTCATTGCGAAGGGCTTCAGCCCCGTGGCAATCTCAACCGATTTAAAAAAACAATGCCGCCGACCTTCTGATCAGCGGCATTCCCTTTATTTAGTCAGCCTGAGTATCTGACCGGGGTATATGATGTTGGGATTCTCCAGACGGTTCAGACAGAGGATGTTCTCCAGCTCGAGCCCGTATCTCTCTGCTATCGAGAGCACGGTATCGCCCGGACGCACCACATAGTAGCGCGGCGAGCGTATCTCTTCGATGGGGAGCACCAGCTCCTGACCGGGGAAGACGGTGTATGGCGGGATCAGCCCGTTAGCCTGCGCTATATCGTCCACCGTAGTGCCGAAGAACTGGGCGATCGCGTACAGCGTGTTGCCGGGTCTGACTGTGTATGTCAACAAAACTCCTGCTCCTTTCATATTCGGATACTATATGTTATGCGCGCCGTTGCATTCGGGTGACTGGGTTAATATCTTCGCTATCATGAATTTTTCACATATTTATTATTTATAATTCTGTATCGGAATTAAATATCATTATTTGTTTGATATGATAGCTATGTATAAAACCGCTAAATTGAGGTACCTAAATTGATTTATAAACGTGTAATATCACTATTTTTAGTTCTGATTTGCCTGTCCTTCTCGGTCGTAACCTGTATTTATGCCGAGGGAGAAGAAGAACAACAGGAGGTAGTCGTCGTGGAAGAAGTACCGCAGGTCGTCGAAGAAGTTACCGAGCCGCCTACCGAAGCCCCTACACAAAAGCCGACTCAGCCTCCCACGGAGCCCCCGAACCCCACTCCGCAGCTGCTCGGCTATCAGGGCTATGCCAAAAAGCTCGACGAGACCGTCTATAAGGACGGCGACCTCGGAGCGTCATATAGCAGCGACTCCACCACCTTCAAGGTGTGGGCGCCATATGCCGACGACGTAAAGGTCTGCATCTATAAGACAGGCTCCGACGACGAGGAGGGCTTCAACACCATCGCCGTGCAGTCTATGAGCCTTTCCAAGAAGGTCGGCACGTGGTATACCACCCTCGACGGCGATTACAAGAATATGTACTACACCTACAAGGTGACGTATAACGGCGAGAGCCACGAGGTCGTCGACCCCTATGCCAAGGCGGCGGGAGTCAACGGCAACCGCGGCATGATCGTCGACCTAAAGGACACCGATCCCGAGGGCTGGGGCGAAGACAGCTTCAAGCGCGTGACGAAGCCGTCCGACGCGGTCGTCTGGGAGGTCAGCGTGCGCGATTTCACCGCCGATCCCGCGTCCGGCGTCAGCGAAGCAAACCGGGGAAAATTCCTCGCCTTTACCGAGGATGGCACGACCCTCGCCGGTAAGGAGGAGAATCTCCCGACCTGTATCTCGTACCTTAAGGAGCTGGGCGTGAACTACGTCCAGATCGGCCCTTTCTACGATTTCGCGTCCATAGATGAATCCGAGCCTACAGACTACCAGTACAACTGGGGCTATGACCCGAAGAACTACAACGTCCCCGAGGGCTCCTATTCTTCCGATCCCTACGACGGCAGGGTGCGCGTCAAAGAGTGCAAGCAGATGATACAGGCGCTCCACAAAGCCGGCATCGGCGTAGTCATGGACGTCGTATACAATCATACATACTATTCCGAGGATTCGTTCTTCAATCAGCTCGTGCCGAATTATTACCACCGCTTCAACGACGACGGCAGCTGGTCGAACGGCTCCGGCTGCGGCAACGACGTCGCCACCGAGCGCTATATGGTGCGCAAGTTCATCCGCGAGTCGGTGAAGTACTGGGCTGAGGAATATCACATCGACGGCTTCCGCTTTGACCTGATGGGTCTGATGGACGTCGATACGATGAACGCCGTGCGCTCCGACCTCGACTCGCTCACCGACGGCGAG
>ONPE01000055.1 GCA_900319615.1 uncultured Eubacteriales bacterium | reverse complement strand
CGCCCCGATGAATATGCTTGAAGAGAAGATCAAAGACATCGTATCGCAGGTGGTCGGCACTTCGGACTTCGGCGTCAACGATGTGTTCGGCGATCTCGGCCTGACCTCTATCTCGAGCATCAAGCTCGCCATGCTCATCTACGAGAGCTTCAACCTGCAGGTCAACGTTCGCAAGCTGATCTCCGAGGGCACCATCCGCAGCGTAGAGAACGAGATACTCAGCGGCTTGCTGTCAAGTGATAAAAACAGCTCCGCCGTCAAGGCTACCGCAGTCGAAGAGAAGACCCCGGGCGCCGAGTCCTGCCGCCTGAGCTTTGCCCAGCAGGGCGTATATACCGAGTGTCAGGCTAACCCCGAATCCGTAAGATACAATCTGCCCTTCGTCCTGACTATGCCCGACGGCATATCCGAAGAGCAGCTCGGGAGCGCCGTCCGCAAGGTGACAGACGCTCACGACTATATCCTTTGTCACTTTGTTGCCGACAGCGATAACGAGATCATCCAGGAGCCCATCGATAACTGTGTTGTCGACATACCTGTCGTGGAGATGTCCGACTCCGAGTTTGAAGCGTATAAAAAAGCATTTGTCCGCCCGTTCGATCTCGAAAAGGGACCCTGCGTCAGGTTCGAGATCGTCAAAGCCGACAGGCTTTATCTGCTGGTCGATATGCATCATCTGGTCAGCGACGGAGCGACGATGGATATGTTCTTTGAGAGGCTTTGCGAGGCGCTCGACGGCAAACAGCCCGAGTCTGAGCGTTATACCTATTATGATTTTGCTGCGGATGAAAAGATAACCGAAGAGACCGAGGATTTCTTCAAGCAGCAGATGGCTGACGTCGAGGAGGCTACCCAGCTCATCCCCGACGTGTTCGAGGCTGACCTGCCCCATACCGAGAAGAGCGTTTCGGTACAGACGGATATCTCATCGGTGAAGAGCTTTGCGCTTCAAAACGGAGTCACTCCTGCGGCTGTATATCTCGCCGCGTGCTATCTCACCTTCGGCAGATACGTCTGCGAGGACACCGTCTCCATCATCACCATATCGAACGGCAGGAGCAACGTGAAGCTCAGCAATACCTTCGGTATGTTTGTCAATACTCTGCCGCTGGTCACGACTCTCGATCACCATGAAAAGACCGCGGACTTCCTGCGCCGCGTATCCAAGGGCTTCTCCGATACCATCGAGCACGAGAACTATCCCTTTGCCCGTATCGCGAGCCTGTACGACTTCCACCCGTCGATCTCCTACGCTTATCAGATCGGCGTTATAAACGACTATAAAACTAAGTACGGCAGCATAGGCGCGCAGAGCCTTGACTCCGATATCGCGAAGATCCCGATTTCCATCTTCATCGACGGCTCCGAGGACGACGCGCAGATCATCGTCACCTACGATACCTCCATGTACAGCGACGCCATGATGAATGATCTGGCTAGGTGCCTCGAGAATGCCGCGCGCGGACTCACGACCTGCGAAAGCGTGTCTGAGATAAGCCTGACCGACGAAGATCAGCAGGCTGTGCTGGACAGCTATAACAAGCCGTGGGATCTGGACTATGATATGAACGACTCCGTCGTGACAAGGTTCAAGAAGATCGTCTCGACCCATCCCGACAAGGCTGCCGCGGTATTCAAGGATAAGGTATATACATACAAAGAGCTTGATGAGCTGACCGACAGCCTCGCCGCGAAGATCTACAAGATCGCCTGCGGCATAACCGGCAAGACCGACCTCAGGGAGGAGGTCGCCGCGATCATCCTGCCCAGAAACGAGCAGACCATGATCCTGCCTATGGCGGCGGTCAAGGCAGGCTTGGGCTATGAGCCGCTCGATCCGAGCTATCCGCCCGAGCGCCTTAACTTCATGGTGAAGGACGCTGACGTTTGTCTGCTGATAGCCGAGGACAGCCTGAAGGATACCGTCGACGAGTATAAGGGCGATATCGTCACCGTGAGCGAGCTCTATGCTATGGATGAGCCCGATGTGACCCCTGTGCTCCCGACTCCGGACAGCCTGTTCATCATGCTCTACACCTCCGGCTCCACCGGCGCTCCGAAGGGCTGCCAGATAGAGAACGGCAATATCGTGGCGTACGCCCACGGTATGCGCGATACCTTCTATACAGAGAACGACAACGTAGCGGCTTACGCCTCGTTCAGCTTTGACGTAAATATGGCGGATGTGTTCTGTACCCTGCTTGTCGGCGGTACGGTACATCTCGTGCCCGAGGAGGTACGCATGAACCTTGACGACCTCGCGGCGTACTTCGACGAGGCAGGCATAACCACGCTGCTGCTGACTACTCAGGTAGGCGTGCAGTTCCTGCAGAATTATCCGAAGCTCAAGACCCTGCGCCTGCTCGTCATGGGCGGCGAGAAGCTCCCGGCTGTAGAGCCGTCCGGCATCAGCTACACCATCTCCAACGGCTACGGCCCCACCGAGAACTGCTGCGGCGTCAGCATCTTCCCGATAATGGAATGGGAGCCCAATATCCCCATCGGCAAGCCGATAGCCACTATCCACGGCTATGTCCTCGACAAGACGAACCACAGACTGCCCGCAGGCGCTGCCGGCGAGTACTGCCTCTCGGGTCCGCAGGTCAGCAGGGGCTATCTCAACCGCCCCGACAAGACTGCCGAGGCTTATGAGGACAGCCCGTTCGACCGTTTCCGTATGTATCACACGGGCGATATCGTCCGCTACAGACAGAGCGGCGACGTCGAGTTCGTCGGACGCAAGGACGGACAGGTCAAGATACGCGGCTTCCGCATCGAGACCAAGGAGGTCGAGGCTGTCATCCGCGGCTATGAGGGCATACGCGACGTAACCGTACAGGCGTATGACTACGAGGGCGGCGGCAAGTATCTCGCGGCGTTCGTCGTCAGCAGAGAAACCGTGGATACAGAGGCTCTTGCCGAGTACATCAAGAGCCAGAAGCCTGCATACATGGTGCCTGCCGTTATCATGCAGATAGATGAGATCCCGCTCACCGTCAACCAGAAGGTCGACAAGAAAGCTCTGCCTAAGCCCGAGCGCAAGGCAGCGGACTACGTAGCTCCCGTCGGAAAGACGGAAGAGGACTTCTGCTCGATCTTCGGCTCCGTTCTCGGCTTGGAGCGCGTCAGCGCAGAGGATGATTTCTTCGAGATAGGCGGCAGCTCTATCTTGGCTATGAAGGTGGTCATCGCCGCAGAAAAAGAAGGCTACAAGATCGTATACAACGATGTATTCAAATACACCACACCGCGCCTGATGGCTGGTTTCCTCGGCGCCGGTGAAGAAAAGGCAGCCGAGCCTGCCATAGAGCCTGCCGATATCGGTTCATGGACTCCGCCCGTGACCGGCAGAGACGGTTACGATTACGGCAGGATCCACGAGCTGCTTTCGCGCAACACCATGGACGCGTTCAAAAACGGCAAGCGCAATACCGTCGGCGACGTTCTGCTCGCGGGCGCGACCGGTTACCTCGGCAGCCATGTGCTGCACGAGCTGATCGTCAACTATACCGGCAGGATCTACTGCCTTGTCCGTCCCGGCGCGGATAAGAGCGGCGAGGAGCGCCTTAAGGCTATGCAGAGCTACTACTTCGGCGACTGCGGATCCGATCTCTACGGCTCGCGTATCTTCGCGATCGAGGGCGACGCTACCGACCCTGCCGCTTTGGATGGCTTCGACGCGCCTTGTGAGGATATGACCGTTATCAACTGCGCGGCAAGCGTCAAGCACTTTGCAAAGGGCAACGAGATCGAGCGCATGAACGTGGATTCGGTCAAAAATCTCGCTTCCTGGTGCGAGAAGAACAACGCCCGTCTGGTGCATATCTCCACCGGCAGCGTGATGGGCTGCCGCGAGAACGGCTTGCCTCCCGTCGGATACCTCTTTGACGAGCATATCCTTTACGCAGGTCAGGAGATCGACAGCAACCAGTATATCCACTCCAAGTTCATGGCGGAGCGTCATATCTACGAGGAGATCATGGAGCGCGGTCTCAGGGCGAAGGTTTGCCGTGTAGGTAATCTGGCTCCCAGAGAGACCGACGGAGAATTCCAGATCAACTACAAGACCAACAGCTTTATGAATTCGCTGCGCGGCTATCAGGTCATGGGCGTGATAAACTACGATATGCTCGATACAGTCGCCGAGTTCTCGCCTATCGACTACGTCGCCAAGGCTGTGCTCGCACTGGCTCAGACCCCCGACGACTGCATATGCTTCGCACCGCTCAATCCTCACAGACCCTTGTTCGGCGATATCGTCAGATGCCTGAACGAGGCAGGCCATCCGATACGCGGCGCCGAGGACGACGAGGTCGCAGAGGCGCTGAGCAAGGCGCTCTCCGATGACAAGAACAGCGAGGCTGTCGGCAGCCTGATCGCCTATGACAGCAACGACGGCATCGTCGAGATCGGTCTCGAGAGCCTTGACAACGCCTATACCACGCGCATACTCAGTCGCTTGGGCTTTACATGGCCCGAGACAGGCTCCGCATATATCCGCCGCTTTATCGACAGGATGGATTCGAAGGGCTTCTTCGGAGGAAAAGATCAATGAGGCTTATCCATGATCTGGTGAAAGATTACGCGGCGGCAGACCCCGGGAAGATCGCCTTGTCCGACCCTTTCGGTACGCTCAGCTACGGCGAGCTTGAAGCGCAGAGCGCCGCTGTGTCGTGCGCTCTGGCGTCGCTCGGCGCAAAGCCCGGCGATTCGGTGGCGGTTTATGTCCCCTATACCAAGGAGATCATGCTCGGCGCTGTAGCCGCGCTGCGCACCGGCTGTATCTACATACCCTTCGACGGAGCCTATCCCGAAAAGCGCCTGGAGTATATGCTCGAGGATTCCGGGGCGGTCGCGATACTTACGACGCGCGGCTTCTGGGAGAGCAAAAGGCTCGGCTTCCCGGAGGAAAGGGTCATCTTCCTTGACGAATTGCAGGAAGCTGCGGAAGAAGTTCCCGATTGCGGCTCGCTCGGCGAGGATTCGCCTGCTATGCTGCTCTACACATCCGGCACGACCGGCAAGCCCAAGGGCGTGCTGCATACCCACCGTATGCTGCTGCACATCGTCGACTGCATCAAAGCTCACGACGACGCCGCGCTGAACGCCGACACACGCTCCGGCGTGATGTCGAGCTTCCCCTTCGTAGCTACGCAGATGTTCTTGTTGGGGCCGCTGCTCAACGGCGGTACGGTCTGCATAGCGCCCGAGGCGGCACGCAAGGATATGGACTTTTTGTACCGGTTCTTGAAGGAATCGCGTGTCACCCATGTTTTTATCCCGTCGGGGCTTGCGGCTATTATGGCTGAGGACTACGATCTCAGCGGTATGTTCGTATTTGCCGCGGGGGAGAAGCTGAGGAATTTCCGCGCGTTCTCACCTGATAATATACTGATAAATATGTACGGCAGCACCGAGACGAGCGCGATCATCACCAAGAAGATCCGCGGCGATGAAGAGCGTATCCTCGTCGGCAAGCCGTATCATAATACGATAACACAGATACTTGACGACGACCTCAAGCCGGTCGCGCCCGGAGAGGCAGGCGAGCTGCTCGTATCCAACGACTATATGTCAACGGGATATTACAAGCTCCCCGAGCTCAGCGCCGGGAAGTGGGTCGAGCTCGACGGCGCGCGGTGGTTCCGCACCGGCGACAGAGCCGCCTATTCCGCCGACGGAGATATCGACATCCTCGGGCGTACCGACAACATGATCAAGCTGCGCGGCTATCGCATAGAGACCGGCGAGGTCGAAGCGCAGATAGCCAACGCGGTGACAAGGCTCAGCCGCACCGATGTGGGTCAGATCGTGGTTGTTGTCAAGACGATAGCGGGCGTCGATCATCTCTCCTGCTATTATGAATCGAAGAAGGATCTCGACAAAAAAGCCGTGACCGCCGAGATATCGGATTATCTCGCCGAGTATATGGTGCCCGACGTCTGGGTTCGCATGGATGCCCTGCCGAGAAATCTCAACGGCAAGGTCATGCGCAACGAGCTGCCCCAGCCTAAGAGGGAGCGCAGGACGATCGGAGTGTTGGACAGCGAGGTCGTTGTCAGGGTGCTGATGACTGCTGCCGATATACTCGATACCGATTACTTTATAGGCCCCGACGACCGCTTCACCGACCTCGGCGGAACATCGCTTAACGCTATGGAATACTCCGCTGCGCTGCGTGAGCAGGGCATCAAGATAGGCGGAGCTCAGATATTGCAGCACAATACCTTCCGCAGGATAGCCGAAGCGGCGCAGGTAGCTTATGAACAGCTCTGGCCGCAGGATGAGTATGAAGCGGTCAAAAAGAGCTTTGCATCCAGAGGCGAGCATATCGAGAAGGTTCTGCCCATATCGACGCGGCAGGACGAGATGCTCTTTGAGCAGATCATATTCCCCGATTCTGCTCACTTCCGCAACGTGGTGCTTTTGCAGATGGACAGCATCGTATCCCGCGAGCACCTCAGAGAAGCGCTGGATGTAATAGCTGCGGAGAACGATGAGCTGCGCTCGGCTGTCGTTTTCCACGACGTCACCGTCATACAGCAGGTCATCACCGACCGGAAGATACCTCTCGAGATGGTAGGCGAGCATGAGCTCGACGGAGATGTGCTCGACGAGCTCACCGACCGCCTCATGTACGCTCCGCTCGATCTGCAGTACAACAGCATGATGCAGGCGGTCTGTCTGCACGCAAGGGGCATGAGCTTTTTGTATATCATGACTCATTATATAGCCGTCGGTCAGGATCAGCTCAAGGCGTATATGGCTCGGCTGATGTCCGTGCTGGAGCAGTATTATCCGGCGGATACCTCCATCAGCGGATGGCGCGAGATGCTCGAGACGTCTATCGGCGCAGAGGATGACAGCGCGCCTAAAGCGGTCGACAGGATAAAAGCCGTAGAGATAAAGAAGGACGCCCCGCCGGACGTATGCGTTTATTCCGAGAACTCCGGCCCCAAGGTCGTCTTTGTGCATACAGGCAACACCGGCAGCTCGGCGTACTATCGTCTTGCAGACAGGATCGGCGACGATATTTCGTTCTCGGTTATCGAGCCGTATAACCTGTACCACCCCGACGATGCGCGCTACGGCATCAAAAACATCGCGAAAAATTACGTCCGCATCTTAAAGGAGCATCAGCCCGAGGGACCGTATATCCTCGGCGGCTGGTGCTACGGAGGCGTTGTCGCGCACGAGATGGCGTGTCAGCTCGAGGCGGCCGGAGAAGAGGTGAAGCGGCTGTTCATGCTGGATTCTCACGCTCTCGGTAACGCAAAGCTGCGCGAGATGTCAAAGGGTATGCTGTCGCAGATCAACGCCGAGTATTTCGAGACGAGCCCGCTGTTCGCCGAGCTGCGCGAGAACGGTATGCTCGACGCCATGATAAGCAACGCCGTCCACGTATCCGAGGATCTGATGGCGCACAACCCCTCATTCTTCCACGGCGACGTCACCTACTTCAAGCCGGATCAGATACCTGCGGCTGCGACCGGGGATGACTTCGAATACTGGAGCGGCATGATGAAGTTCGAAGCCGGCAACTATGAGAATTACTGCGATAAAGCAAAGCTCAGGATCATCCACACGCCCCATGAGCACGATCTGATGATGGATGATCCGTCGCTTGAGATCATCGTACCCGAGTTCTATAAGGGGATATTCGGCAGCGAACACATCCCGGGTTCAAAAGCTGATAAGGAATAGCCACGGAGGGCTTTATGGATAGAAGATCGCAAAAAAGCTGTTACGCGGAGCGTTCCTGCGGATATCTCTCAGCAACATTTTGGTGTTGATCGCTTTCTGCGCCTGCGGTATCATCGACAACCTGTTTGTCGGCAGGATGCTCGGCAAGGACGCTCTCGCCGCAGTCGGTTTCTTCTCGCCCGTTACGGTCGCCGTTTGGCTGAGCAACACGATCATCGACGTACTGTGCCTGATCGTCGTGTTGATCTCGGTAGTCGTGTACAACTGGAGGATCGACTTCTCGATGTCCGCGCTGCTGAAGCTGCCCTACAGCTTCGGGGCGAAGGAGGGTGAGTTCATGACCTTCTCCGTCGTTGATCCCGAGGATGCGTTGATCCCGAGGATGTGATCGGAGCGTCAGAAAAGGTGATCGGCTTCTGCATGGAGCACGACTACGATAAGCAGACCGCATCCCATGTGGGCTTGTGTCTCGAGGAGATAGCCGGCAACGTGCTGGAGCACGGCTTCGGCAAGTCTCATAATTACTATGCCGATATCCGCGTCGTGATAAGGGAAGAGGAGCTGATGGTGCGCGTCCGCGATAATTGCCGCGAGTTCGACCCGAGAAAACGCATCGACGCTTTCGACCCCGACGACCCGGGAAAGAACATCGGCATCAGGATCGTCGCGCAGATAGCAAAGACGATAGATTACTACAACAACGCCGGTACGAATACTCTGATAATGAAGTTTTGATAAAGATTTTTTGCATAAAGAAACCGACTCTGAGCTGTTAAGGTTCAGAGTCGGTTTTCGTTTAAGATATGTTTTGCAACCTCTGTTGCTGTTGTGTGATTTTACCGCACACTTTGAAAAGGCGGGATCGGGTACAGCTTCAAGCAATAGGGTTTTAAGTTAAATAAAATAAGTTTGCTACCGCCGTTGATCTTACCTGAGTTGACCGTCCGCTTTGAAAAAGGCGGGACAGGGTGCAGCTTCAAGCAACTCGGTTTTCAATTGATAACTATAGTTTTGCTACCGCCGTTGCTGCTGCATTAGTTTATCGCACACTTTGAAAAAGGCGGGATTGGGTGCAGCTTCAAGCTGCTCAGCGGGCGTTGATGCTCATTTGGAAGTAGCTGTCGAGACTGCCGGAGTATATCAGATCTTTGGTGAAGATCGGGTGCCCGGTGTCGCAGCCGACGCACGGCGCGTCGATGTACTCTCCGCTTTTCACGAGCTCTCTCAGCTCCTCGGCTCTCTTTGAACGCCAGATCTCCTCAAAGCTCATGTCGTGCAGATTGCCGAGGATGTGGGGATCTGTCAGCGGTTCGCCGCCGCCGATGTAGAGAAAATAGCGCGTGCCGAGCCTGCCGACGTCGTGCAGGAAGCGCTTGGTGACCTCATACGGGAGTTGTTCGTCGCGGTGCTTGGAGAAATCGCTCTTTTGCGTGCGGTCACACATCGGACAGCGCAGATTGCACGTTATGGTCGGTTCAAAAGATATCCTGACGGGAGCCTTTACGGAGTCTAAAATATCATCATAATTCATTCTGAGTCCTCCTTTTTGGAGGATCTGCTGCGGAAAATCTACGAATATGATAATGATTACTTGTGGATTTATCTGTGTATATACAGTCTTGTCGGTTCTTCTTCGCCGTCGCCCTGAGCCGTGCAGAAGAATTCCCAGCCGTAGCGCTCGTAGAAGCCTGTGTGGTCGGTGACCAGATACACGGGGGTCACGCCCTTGTCTTTGAGATCGCCGACGATCCTGTTCAGCAGCTCGCCTGCGATACCCTGCTTCCGGTACTCCTCCTCGGTGTACACGGCGCATACGTTGGGCGCTAAGTCCTTGCGGTCGTGGAAGTCATTCTCGATGACTCCGAGACCGGCGATGATCTTTTCTCCGTCAACGGCGACATACCACTCCGGAACGCCGCTCTCTGACGTCAAAGCCTCGTCCATGCTCTCGAGGTACGCCTCGGTCGGGACGCCCCACTTCTCGTGGAACCAGCCTGCCATCCTGTCTTTATATTCGGGGTGCTCCGTGAGCCTGATTATCTCATACATATTATTTCTTCCTTTCTGCCAGAGCCGAGATTATTCTGCGGTTTCT
>ONPE01000199.1 GCA_900319615.1 uncultured Eubacteriales bacterium | reverse complement strand
GTTACTCCTTCGTATACGACCTTTTGTCCGCGTATCGGGATATCGCCGAGCTGCTCGACGATAAAGCCGCCTACAGAGTTGCTCTCGATGTCGTCGTCGGGGCGTATGTCAAAGAGCTCAAACAATTCCTCCAAGTCCATATCGCCCGATACAAGATAGCGGTCGTCGTCCATCTTGGTGCAGGTGTGCTCTATATCCTCGTCCTCGTCCCAGATATCTCCGACGATCTCCTCAAGCAGATCCTCCATCGTGACTATGCCCAGCATACCGCCGTACTCGTCGGTGACGATGGCGATGTGCAGCCTGTTCGCTCGGAAGTCGCTGAGTATATCCGAGAGCTTGAGGTTCTTGTAGATGAAGTGCGCCGGGGTGATGAGCGAGCGCAGATCGACCTTCTCGCCGGCTATCACCTTCTCTAAATAGTCGCGCGTGTGCAGGATGCCGATGATGTTGTCGATGTCGTTCTCATACACCGGTATGCGCGAGTAGCGCTCCCTGATGATGAGGTCGTGGATGTCCTCCATGCTGTCGTCGATGTCGATGACGGTGACGTCGACACGGGGGGTGAGGATCTCCTGCGCGGTCTTTTCATCGAACTCGAGAGCCGACTGTACAAGCTCGCTCTCCTGCTCTTCAAGGATGCCCTCCTCCTCGATGGTCTCGATGATGTATTTGAGCTCGTCCTCGGTGACGGAGGGGGAGTTTTTCTTTATGTTAGCAATTTTCATGAACAGGCTTTTTATTCCCGTAAAGAAATATACAAGCGGAGTCAGCACGTAGGTAAGTACCTTCAATATGCCTGCCGTATGCAGGACGATGCCGTCGCTCATCTCTCTGCCCAGACACTTAGGGATGACCTCGCCGAAGGTCAGGACAAGGAGCGTCGTGCCGCCGGTCGCGATAGCTGCGCCGTAGTTTTTGAAGATGTTCAGGCACAGGATGGTCGCAAGGGAGGAGCAGCCGAGGTTGACGACGTTGTTGCCGATGAGGATGGCGGTCAGCGCCTTGTCAAAGTTATCGGTTACCCACAGGGCGGTCTTGGCGCGCCTGTTGCCGTCGTCGCGCAGCGCCTTAAGGCGTATCGTGTTAGCGCACGAGAAGGCGGTCTCCACGCAGGAGAAAAAGCCCGACAGCAATATCAAAACGGCTATGACTATACCGTATACAGCGTTTGTACTCATATTTCCTCCGGAAAACAGCCTTCCCCTTGAGGGGAAGGGGGACCGCTTGCGGTGGATGAGGTGTCTACCGCAGACATAGTAAAGAGAATAATATCGAGGCGAATAAATACACCTCATCCGACCTTTTCTATACATTAAGAATACTATATCTTCATATAATTAATATGACAATTTAGAAATATAATCATTTTCTTCTTGAAGAATCGCCCATATAATGGTATACTGTATGTTGGCGTAGTAAGATTATCCTATACATGATTTTGTACCTTTCGGAAAGACTAATCACCGGAGGTATGAATATGTGTGTTAATGAAAATGAATTGCCCGAAGAGAATGATTGCGAAAGCACGGATGATAACCGCCCCCGCGACAGCGTGACCGCTATGGGCAGCGTCATCACTCACCGAGGCGACAGGGTGATCTACTGCCTTACCGTGATCGGACAGATCGAGGGGCACTATATCCTGCCGCCGTCGAACAAGACGACGAAGTATGAGCACGTGATACCCTCGCTGCTCGCCATAGACGAGGACGAGGATATCGACGGGCTTTTAGTGCTGCTTAATACATCCGGCGGCGACGTCGAGGCAGGGCTTGCGATAGCCGAGATGATCTCCGGGATGAAGAAGCCGTCCGTCTCGCTTGTGCTCGGGGGAGGTCACTCCATCGGCATACCGCTTGCCGTAGCCTGCGACAGGAGCTTCATCGTAAGCACCGCGTCGATGACCGTCCATCCCGTCCGTACCACCGGGCTCACCGTCGGAGCGCCCCAGACCTACCGCTATCTGCAAAAGATGCAGGACAGGATCATCCGCTTCACGGTGGAGAACTCGCACATCACCGACGAGCGCTACCGCGAGCTTGTGCTCAACACCGGAGAGTTGGCTACCGATATCGGCACCGTGCTCGAGGGCAAAGAGGCGGTCGACTGCGGCCTGATAGATTCCGTCGGCACGCTTTCCGACGCGACCGACGCGCTGTATGAGATGATAGATAATTGCGGTGAATAATGAATGATGAATAGTGAATGGTTGCAGGAAGATCCCTATAAAATGGGTGAGGGTGCAGCCCTCCCTTGACCATTCACCATCAGTCATTCACCGTTAACCAAAAGGAGATTACATATGACGATTTTTGAAGCGATAATCCAAGGCGTCGTACAGGGGCTCACCGAGTTCCTGCCTGTATCCAGCAGCGGACACCTGACCATCACCCAGCACGTGCTGGGCATCAACCTCGAGGGCAACAACCTGTTCTTCAACGTCATGCTGCACATCGGCACGCTCGTAGCGGTCGTAGCTTTTTATCACAAGCTGATATGGCGGCTGATAAAGGCGTTCTTCTCGATGATCGGCGATATTTTCACCGGCAAGTTCAAGTGGAAGGAGCTCTCCGACGACAAGCGCATGGTCATCATGGTGATCATCGGACTGCTGCCGCTGGCTCTGCTGTTCATCCCCGTACCCGGTACCGATATGAAGCTTAAGGATCTCGTCGAGAGCTTCAATACCGAGAGATATTTCATCGTGGTGGGTATCTGCCTGCTTCTGACGTCTGTTCTGCTGCTGATCGGCAGCCTGTGTTCAAGAAGGGCTAAGCCCATGAAGCACGCGAGCGGCGGCGTGGAGGGACGGACTTCGCTGAATGTCCTCGACGCTATCGCCGTAGGTATCACCCAGTGCTTCGCCACTCTGCCGGGTCTGTCAAGATCGGGCTCTACACCTTCATCCTCGGTACGCCTGCAATAATTGCGGCGGCGCTTCTCGAGGGCAAGGATGCGCTCGAAGGCGGCACGGAGCAGATCACAGCCGATATAGTGCCGATCATCATCGGCATGGTCGTCGCCGCGGTGGTCGGCTACCTCGCGATAGCCCTGTTCAAGTGGCTGCTCAAGACCGATAAGATGATCGTGTTCATCATTTACACCGCCGTCGTCGGTATAGCGGTAATAGTTATCAGCATCATGGAGATGCAGAGCGGCGTGAACCTCTTCACAGGCGCTCCGATTACATAAGAAAAGCAAAGGCTCCCTTTTATAAGGGGACACTTTGTCACGCTGTCTCTAAAAAGGCTCCCTTTGGGAAAGGGAGCTGGCTGCAAAGCAGACTGAGGGATTGCATTAATTGACCGAGCGGACACTTGTGTCACGCGAGATACTTATTATATAATCGGTTGCCTTTATAATTGGCGATTTATACAATCCCTCCACCGCTAATCGCGGTCCCCCTCCCTTTCCCAAAGGGAGGCTTTAAAACAGAAACCAAAATCTAAACGCGGTGATCGCTGTAACGTAAGGTATAAAAGATCGTTACAGTATGGAGCAAAAAGACACTGCGTGTCCAAGGAGTGATTTTTTGGCTGCAAAGAAGAGTAACAGCAACTCCAAATCGAAAACTACATCAAAAAAGAACACATCGAAGAATCCGCCGCCCAAGCGCACCGCTCCCAAGGCTCCGGTGAGAACCGGGATGAATCCGCAGATCAAGGCGATACTGCTCTG
>ONPE01000200.1 GCA_900319615.1 uncultured Eubacteriales bacterium | reverse complement strand
TTGGTGCTCAGCGTGATACAGCGCTTCGCCGGCAGGGGAGAGAACCTCGACGATCTTTTTCAGGTAGGGGTTATCGGTCTGATAAAGGCGATAGACAACTTCGACTGCGAGCTGAACGTCAGGCTGAGTACCTACGGCGTGCCGATGATCTCAGGCGAGGTCAAGAGATTCCTGCGTGATTCGGGGAGTATACGCGTCTCGCGTTCCATGCGCGACACGGCTTATCACGCGATGAAGGCGAAGGAGGAGCTGACAGTTAAGCTGAACCGCGAGCCGACAGTAGAGGAGATAGCCGAGGCTCTCGATACCGACAAGGAGAGCGTCGTGCTCGCTTTGGAGGCGATCGTGGAGCCGGTGTCGCTGTATGAGCCTGTATTTTCCGACGGCGCGGACACCGTGTACGTGATGGATCAGGTGGGGGACAAGTCAGATGATCGCGACTGGCTTGGGGAGATCGCGTTCAAAGAGGCGCTCAAAAAGCTCAGCGACAGGGAGAAGAGGATCTTGGCGCTCCGGTATTATGCAGGCAAAACGCAGATGGAGGTCGCCGAGGAGATCGGTATCTCTCAGGCGCAGGTCAGCCGCATAGAGAAGGGGGCTATAGATTCTATAAAGCGTGAGCTGTGATTATTGTATTCAAAATTGTCATTGCGAAGCCCTTGACACGCGTGTCGGGGCTGTGGCGATCTCAACCGATATAAAAGGGTATAATACTCCGCATCTTGCCGCGAAAGTGCCAAAATGTGTTGCTGTCGTTAGTGAGAAGCGCAAAAACTCCCCGACCTTGAAGATCGGGGAGTTAAAAGCGTTATCTGATAATATTATTCTTCGTCGGACTTGATCAGAGCCTTGAATACAACAGCAGCCAGAGCGCCGCCTACCAGCGGAGCTACCAGGAATACCCAGTAGGTGCTCAGAGCCTCGCCCCCCTTGAACAGAGCAGGACCGAAGGAACGAGCGGGGTTGACGGAGGTGCCGGTGAAGTAGATGCCGAAGATGTGTACCAGGGTGAGGGTGAAGCCGATAACCAGACCCGCGCACTTCTCGTACTTCTTCTTGGAGGTGACTCCGAGGATAGCGAGCACGAATACGAAGGTCAGGATGCACTCGATAACGAGGGACTTGACAACGTTGCCGTCATACAGACCGTTCGCGCCGAGGCTGGTGTCGAAGCCTACCAGAGCGCCGAGGACAGCTGCGCCCGCGGTCGCGCCGGCGAACTGGGCGATGATGTAAACGATGAACTCTTTTACACTCATGCCGCCGGAAATCAGGACGCCGATGGATACGGCAGGGTTGATGTGGCAGCCGGATACGTTGCCGATGGAGTATGCCATAGCTACGATGACAAGACCGAAGGCAAGAGCTGTCAGCAGATATGCCGCGTTGGGCTCAGCTGTGCAGCCGACTACGGTAGCGGTACCGCATGCGAAGAGTACCAGTACGAATGTACCGATGAACTCAGCAAAGAATTTTTTGATCATTTTCTTCTCTCCTTTTGATTTCTGTGGTATTTTCCACTACTGCTATGATAACTCATTACTGCGCTAAAATCAATAATAAAATGCAGAGTGTAACACATTTTTTATCTATATCACACAGAAATTACACCCATGTAACCAAGAGCTATGCCTGCGGCAGCCGACATGACGATTATCAGTATCGGGTTGAGCTTTTTGTACAGCAGCAGGAACAGCGCCGCGGCGAAGATCCCTAGGGATACATAGAAGTTGGTATCGGAAAATACCGAGACGTCGATCCCCGAGGGGAAGAATATCGCTATGCCTACCGAGAGGACGGTAGCGCCGATCAGACCCACCACGGTGCTTTTGAGCCCGAGCATGGCTCCCTGCACGATGATGTTCTTTTTGAATCGGTCGTAGACCTTGGCTATCAGCAGAATGATGATGAAAGGGGGGAGGACAAGCCCGAGGGTGGCGCATACGGCGCCGGGGAAACCGCCGACCTCCGAGCCGATGTAGGTGGAGATGTTCACGGCGAAGGCTCCGGGGGTGCTCTCGGATACGGCTATAAAGTCGATCAGCTCCTGTGTGCTCATCCAATTATGGCTGAGGACGGTCTCTTCGATGAAGGGTATCATTGCGTAGCCGCCGCCGAAGGTGAGCGCGCCCATCTTGAAAAATTCGAGAAACAGCAGCAGGTAGATGTTCACAGCGTCTTACCTGCCTTTCTCGCGATGAGGGTCGCGGCTATGCCGATGAGCGCCGCCGACAGTATCACGATGATCACGTTTGCCGAGAAGAAGGCGACAGCCGCAAAGGAAGCCGCCATGATAAAGTAGGCGACAAAGTTCTTAGGCGACTTTTTGTACATTGAGATAAGCGCCTTTATCAGCAGGGCGAGCACGCCGGCTCTGATACCGAAGAAAGCGTATTTGATGATCCTGATCTGCTCAAAGGCTCTGAGAAACAGCGAGATCAGATATATGATGACAAACGACGGCAGGACTACGCCGACGGTCGCGGCAAAGGCTCCCAAGACGCCGCATATGCGGTAGCCGATGAAGGTAGCGGCGCAGATTGCGATCGGCCCCGGGGTGGTCTCGGATATCGCGACTACTTCAAGGAGATCGTCGGGCGTTATCCAGCCCCTTTTGTCGGTGATCTCGTTCTCGATGATAGGGATCATGGCGTAGCCTCCGCCGAAGGTGACGACGCCGATCTTCATAAATGTAAGGAAGAGCTGCAGGCACAGCTTGAATTTATCTTTCATGTGAAATCCTTTCAAATAATTAGGAGTTAGGAATTATAATGGAGAACGGTGAACGGTGAACGGTGAACGGTGAAGGGTGGGCTTCGCCCACACCCGTTTTTTAGTACGCCATACTGTTCTGTTTGATATCGTCCAAAGTGAGAAAGATCACAGCGTTGAGATTTAGTCCCTGCGGTTTACTCAGCAACGTCGCACAGAGTGTTGTAGGGTACGGCATTTATGACGTACCGGACGCGCAGCGTCATTCGCGAAGAGATAGGTTGCAGTTGCTTCG
>ONPE01000202.1 GCA_900319615.1 uncultured Eubacteriales bacterium | reverse complement strand
ACGCTCAAGGATCCCAGGGTCACCTCCTGCTTTCTGTCCATCGTGCGCGTAGAGGTCACTAACGACCTGAGCTATTGTACGGTCTACGTCAGCGCGCTCGAGGGCATGGACAGAGCCAAACAGGCTGTCAAAGGGCTCAAAAGCGCGTCGGGCTTCATCCGCCGCGAGCTCGGGCACAGGCTGAGGCTCAGACATGTCCCGGAGCTGATCTTCACCCCGACCGACTCGATAGAGTACAGCGCCGAGATATCACGTATCCTGAACAGTCTGGATATCCCGAAAGATGATGATGAGGAGGACCCGGATGAAGCAGATAACGCTTAAAGAAGTCGCTTCTTTACTCAAAGAACACGATAAATTCAAAATACTCACCCATTCCTACCCCGACGGCGATACCCTCGGCTGCGCCTATGCGCTCGCATTTGCCATGCGCAAGCTCGGCAAGAAGGCTAACGTCGCCGTAGACGGCAGGCTGCCCTCGAAGTTCGATTATCTTGTGAAACATTATGTCGAGCAGGATTTCGTGCCCGAGTACATCGTCAGCGTAGACGTCGCCGCGAGGAATCTGCTGGGCGACAGCGTGATGGAGGGCGTGGATCACATCGACCTTTGCATCGACCACCACGCTACCAACACCCTCGAAGCGGACAACGTATATGTCGACCCCCATGCGGCGGCAGCAGCCGAGAGCATCTGGCGCGTGATAGAGCTGCTGGAGCTCGAGCCCGACGAGGATATCGCTAACGCGATCTACACCGGTATCTCCACCGATACGGGCTGCTTCTGCTACTCTAACACCACCGCGCGTACTCATATGATCGCGGCTAAGGTCATGCCCTTTTGCGACTGGCACAGGATAAACTACATCCACTTCGTGCTCAAGACCCGCGCAAAGCTCAAGATCGAGCGCATGATCCTCGATACGATGGGTTACTTCCACGACGGCGCCGTCGCGGTGATCTACACCACTCTCGATATGTGCGAGAGGCTCGGTACCGGCGACGATGAGATGGAGGGTCTCGCCTCCATCCCCGGTCAGATCGAGGGCGTTAAGATGGGCATCACCATGCGCGAGAAGGAGGGCGGAGTCTTCAAGATATCCGTCCGCACCAACGACGGCATCGACGCCGCAAAGTTCTGCGCGCGCTTCGGCGGCGGCGGTCACCCAGGCGCTGCCGGCTGCAGCATAGAGGGCGACCTCGAGACTGTAAGAGCCAAGCTCGTCGAGGCGGCTGAGGATTTCCTCGGATGAACGGCGTCGTCCTGATAAATAAAGAGAAGGAGTACACCTCCTTTGACGTTGGCGACAGGCGTGCTGCCGGTGCTGCTCGGTACCGCGACCAAGGCGCAGGATATCATACCCTGCCGCGACAAGAGCTACCGCGCTGATTTTCGCTTCGGCGTCGCTACCGACACCCTCGATATCTGGGGCGAGGTGCTTGAAGAGAAGCCTGCAAATGTCACGGTCGATCAGCTGGAAAAAGCGCTGCGGAGTTTTCGCGGAGAGATAGAACAGCTGCCGCCGATGTACTCGGCTGTCAGCGTAGACGGCAAGCGGCTGTATCAGTACGCCCGCGAGGGCAGGGAGGTCGAGCGTCGTCCGAGAAAGGTCACGGTCTACTCGCTGGAGCTTTCAGCCTTTGACGAGAGCACACAGAGCGGCACCCTCGATATCCGCTGCTCCAACGGCACCTATGTCCGCACCGTCATCGACGATCTCGCGCGTTCTCTCGGTACGGTCGGTGTGATGACGGGGCTTGTCCGCTGTGAAGCCTGCGGCTACCGCTTAGACGAGTGCATGACCCTCGGCGAGCTCAGACAGCGCATCGAGAGCGGCGATATGAGCTTTTTGCGCAGCGTGGAGAGCATTTTTACCGACTACGACGAGCTGGTCGTCAGCGACAAACAGGCGCACCGCTTCGTCAACGGGAATCCGCTGGATATCGCGCGCACCGAGCTTCGCAACGGTACCGAAGACAAAAAAATATACCGCGTGAAGGACAGGCAGGGCGCCTTTCTCTCACTCGGTATAGTTGATGTTGATAAAGATGTTTTGAAAATGTATAAGCACTTCTGAGACAGAAGTGCTTTCAGCTTGTCGATAAAGACCGGCAGTCATTGCGAGGGCATGCGCGTCGACGCGTGCGCCTTTATTCAGCTCTAAGAAAAGTACATCTGACTTTTTATTGGCACAACTGCCCAATACCATGAAGAATCGCAGTCATTGCGAGGCTCGCAAGAGCCGTGGCAATCCCACAAAGCGGCGCGCCGCCTTTTCTGTCACATCACACGGCATTTACGATAAGGGGATTACCACGTCGGGCAATAATAAGGTAATTTATAGTGCCCTCCTCGTAATGACAATTGTTTTTTCTGCAAACTAAAGCACTTCTGATACAGAAGTGCTTTTTCGTTTATACATAATTGTCATTGCGAAGCCCTTGACACGCGTGTCGGGGCTGTGGCGATCTCAACCGATAATAGGGTATAATACCCTGCGGCTTGCACCGGGGAAGTTTATTCGCCGAGCACCTCTACCGGGGCGTCGGGCGCGTTCTTGCCTACGCTCTCGATCCCGTTCAGCGCGCTCGCCTTCTGCTTGTAGCCTTCCGAGGTCGCGATGATCTCGCCGTTTGCCGCCTTCAGACGGAAGCGGAACTCGCCGGCTTTGTCGGCATAGAGCTCATACTTCGGGTGCTTCTTGACCTCGAAATCCGCTGTTGTCTGATCCTCCGTGTGAGAGAGGGCGTTATTCCTGACGCTTTCGATGCCTGCCTCGCAAGCTTTCTGAGATTTGTAGACCTGAGATGACGCGATCACCTCGCCGTTACCTGCTTTAAGGTCGAACTTGAAGCCTCCGTTCGCGGTAGCCTTCATTACAAATTTGCCCATGTTCCTGCCTCCTTGAAGAATATTATCGTGCAGATATCCTGCTGATTTGATGGTATCACACTCAGGTTTGGCTGTCAATATTCAGCGCAGGATTATTTCAGGTTTTCGTCGACCTTGCGGGACGTCAGGAAGCGCACGCTGCGCTCGATGGCGTCCTTGCTGTTTTTGTAGTCGCCGCCGGCGTTGCGGTAGTCGAACATGGTGGTGAAGTGCGTCACATCGTCGTACAGGGTGTCCATATACCCCTTGCTCAGACGGTTGACGGCGGTGTAGAAGTCGGCGAGGGTCTTTTTGTCCATCGCCTTTTTGTTTACGTTCGACATTATCAGGGCGTAGTGATCGAGACAGATGAAGTCCTGCTTCGAGAACTGCTCTCTGAAATCGGGGTCTGAGCCGAACTGCACATATACCGTGGCGAGCAGATGCAGGATATCGTGATCTATGCGGTCGCAGACATAGCAGGTGCTTTTGTTGCTGCCGATGGCGGCGAGCATCTTTTTGTCCGCGGGGTCGCTGTCTTTCTTGGGGAAGACCTTTTTGCGCAGCTCGTCTATATGGGTCTGCAGCAGCAGAGCGTTAGAGAGGCGCGGGCCGGTGTTGACCATCATCGAGAAGTGACGGTGACAAAAGCCGGTCTTGTTGGTCTGCACCCTTACGTCGGGAGCCATCATCGCGGCTCCTGTGATGTACTCGACATAGTGCGCTTCGATCATCCCGTACATACGGCAGATAGGGCAGCCCTCGGTCTCTTCAAAGATCTCGCTTATCGGTATTGTGGTGATATTCGGCTTCATGACGACCTCCGAAAAATAATTTTTATTTATTATAGCATATTGATACGAAATATGGTATACTTATTTAGAATTTTGTTTTTTGAGGATAATATGAGCATTGTTTTTGAAAAGGTGAGCGACCTCGACCTGCGGCAGACGCTCGACTGCGGCCAGTGCTTTCGGTGGCGCGAGCGTGCCGGCGGCGGCTTTGACGGCGTTGTCAGGGGCAGATATGCGACCGTATATACCGACGGCGATTCGCTTATCGTCGACGGCGCTGATGAAGCCGACAGAGACTTGTGGCGCGACTACTTCGATCTCGACCTGGACTACTCGCAGATAAAGAGGGAGCTGTCAGCCGTGCACCCCGTTATGGCTGAGGCGGCGCGGTTCGCCCCGGGTATACGGATACTCAGGCAGGAGCCTTTCGAGGCGCTGATCAGCTTTATCATATCGCAGAACAACAACATCAAGCGCATATCCGGCATCGTGGAGCGTCTGTGTGAGGGCTTCGGCGAGCCTATAGGCGACGGGCACTATGCTTTCCCGACCGCTGAGCGCTTAGCGGCGCTCTCGCCCGAC
>ONPE01000204.1 GCA_900319615.1 uncultured Eubacteriales bacterium | reverse complement strand
GTTGCCTGAAAGCTTTCCCTCAAGGGGAAGCCTTTTCAAACAGCACATCAAAGAACTCGTCGTACTCGCTGATCTCATAGTCGCACAGGTCGCTGCCCGTGGGCTCGCCGCCGTTGAGAAAACAGCAGGTCGCGATACCGGCGTTCCTGCCGCCGAGCATATCGGAGGTCAGGCTGTCGCCGAGCATTATCACGCGGCTTTTGTCGGTGATACCGAGATCGCGGAAGATATAGTCGTAGTACGCCTTGTCGGGCTTTGAGGCGCCGATCTGCTCCGAGATATAGACGCCGTCCACATACGGACGTATCGCCGCGCGCTCAAAGCGCCCGGTCTGCGGCACGGTCAGCCCGTTGGTCGCGAGGTATATCTTACAATATTGATGGAGCTTCTTCACAAACTCCAAAGCCCCGTCGATCAGGAACGCCTGCCGCGAAAGATTATCGAGATAGCTGTCGTTGACCGCCGAGTAATCGGCAGGCTTAGCGCCGATCTGCTCGAACAGCCTTTGAAAGCGAACCGTCTTGAGCTTCTCGCGCTCAAGCTCTCCCCTCTCGAGCGCCTTCCAGCAGCTCAGATTGATGTCGCTGTACAGAGCGATCACCTCGTCGGTCGGCTCGATACCGAACTCCTCAAATGTCAGACCGACGGCGGTTTTCTCGGCGCGCTTGAAGTCATACACAGTCTCGTCCGCGTCGAGCAGGACGATGTCGAAGAGCTTACGCAAAGTCCTCTCCCCCTTTGACGAACACGCCCACGCGCGTGATGTCGGCGTGCAGCTCGACCTTGATGAAGTCGGCGAACGCGTTTATCAGCAGGGTCGGGTTGATGTTAAGCGCCGAGCCTGCAGGCAGGGTCAGACGGAAGCTGCCGTCGTCATGACGCTCGCAGGCGAGGATGTACGGCTTCAAGTCCACCTGCTTCATGCCCTTCTTCGTCTTCTTGTCGACGAGTATCTCCGGCAATGCGAGGAACACGGTCAGCTTATCGGATAATTCTTCTAAAGAAATTTCGCCGTCGTTCATCGGCTCGAGAGAGATGTCGTAAGCCGCCGACTCTATATCCGCAGGCTTGTGTACAGCCTCGGCACAGCTGAGCACACGTATGCCCTCGGGCAGACAGTCGTTCAGCCTTTGAGGTATAGCGGAGAGATCCTCGTTATCGTCCAGCACGCGGAAATCCATGCTCTCGCAGGTCGAGGCAAAGCCCAGCGACAGCGGCAGGGCAAAGGTGATGTACGCATGGCGGTTGAAGCCCTCGGTGTACCAGATGTTGAGCCTGCTCTTGCCGATGGCTCGCAGCATGACGCGGTTTGTGTCGAGATGGGAGATATACTTGCAGGCGCCGTGCTTCTCATAGATGACTCTAACGTTTTTCATAACACACGCCTCCCCCGTATTTCATGGCTCCGCAGCCCATGCACTTCTCGCGGCAGTTGGGCGAAGCCTCGCTGTTGTATGCGCGCTCGCACTCGCGCTTCAAAAACTCCTTGCTCACGCCGTAGTCGAGGTGATCCCAAGGGAGAAGCTCGTCGAAGTCTCTGCGGCGGTTGGCGTAGAACGCTGGGTCTATACCGCACTCTTCAAAGACCTCGAGCCAGTTCTTGAGCGAGAAGCAGTCGCTCCAACCGTCGAAGCGCATACCCCTCTCGTGAGCCTTGAGCATAACGGCGTTCAGCTTTCTGTCGCCGCGCGCGAACACCGCCTCCAAAAACGACGTATCCGAGTCATGATAATTATATGTGATCTTTTTTGTGGTTATCGAATTCTTTATATGCTGCTGCTTCTCGCGCAGGACGTCCATGGTATCCTGCGGCTCCCACTGGAAGGGAGTGAAAGGCTTGGGCACGAAGGACGAAGCCGAAACGGTCACCCTCGGCGACTTACCCTTCGGGCGGTTCTCAGCCTTATAGAAGGTATCTACGACCTTTCTGCCGAGATTCGCGATATCCGCTACGTCGTCCATGGTCTCGGTCGGCAGACCGATCATGAAGTACAGCTTCACCGTGGTGTAGCCGCCCTCAAAGGCGACGTGACAGGTGTTCATCAGCTCGTCCTCAAAGACGTTCTTGTTGATAGCGTTGCGCAGGCGCTGGCTGCCTGCCTCGGGAGCGAAGGTCAGGCCGCTCTTACGCACGGTCTTGATCTGCTCTAAAATGTCGTCGGAGAAGCCGTCCACACGCAGCGACGGCAGCGACAGGCTGACGTTCTCCTCCTTAGCCCAGGAGTTGAGCTCCTTCAGCAGCGGCACTACTTGGCTGTAGTCGCTCGAGCTCAGCGACGACAAAGACACCTCGTCGTAGCCGGTGTTGCGGCACAGCTTATGGCACTGCTCGCTGATGCACTCCACCGATTTCTCTCTGACCGGACGGTACAAAAAGCCTGCCTGACAGAAGCGGCAGCCGCGTATGCAGCCGCGGAAGATCTCTTCGACAGCCCTGTCATGGACGATCTCGATATTCGGCACGACGAAGTTATCGGGATAGTAGCTCTTGTCCATATCCATCATCACGCGCTTTTCTATCACGGCAGGAGCACCTTGCAGCGGAGTGACCGCAGAAAGAGTGCCGTCGTCGTTGTAGCTTACGTCATACAGCGAGGGCACGTACACGCCCTTGATCTGTGAAGCGAGGCGCAAAAACTCTTCCCTGCTCTTTCCCTCTCGTTTGCACTCCCGGTACAGCTCGATGACCTCCAGATCGACCTCTTCACCGTCGCCGAGGAAGAAGATATCTATGAAGTCAGTGATCGGCTCGGGATTGCACGCGCAGGGGCCGCCCGCAACCACGATATGCTCCAGCCCGTGCCTGTCCTTCGACAGCAGGGGGATGTTGCCCATGCTGAGCATATTGAGGATGTTCGAGTAGCTCAGCTCATACTGCAGGGTGAAGCCGATGAAGTCGAAGTCCGACAGCGGATCG
>ONPE01000206.1 GCA_900319615.1 uncultured Eubacteriales bacterium | reverse complement strand
CGAGCGCACTCAGGCGCAGGATAAGGCTCTGCAGGAGGCAAAAAGCGTCCTTGAGCTATCGGACGGCTCAGACGAAGCAAAGACCGAGGCTGTGAAAGCCGCCTCACAGATCGAGAACCGCATCATAGCCCAGAGCAATATCGAGAGCATACTGTCGTCAAAGGGCTTTTCCGGCGCGCTGTGCTTCGCGTCCGGCTCGGGCTGTACCGTGACCGTAAAGAAGGAGGACATGAAGGATGATTCTCCGCTGATAATCAAGGACGCGGTATTATCTCAGCTGGACGTAGATTTCAACAACATAACCATAGTGGAGTTGTAGCTTGTCTTTTCTGTTCCTAAGTGAACGTTTATACAGGCATTACAGTCCGTCATTCTGCGGTATGTCGCAAGCGCCATACCCTACAACTCTCTATACGGCGTTTCAGTGTCGACCGAACACTTTTATTGCGGTTGAGATTGCCACGGGGCGCATATCAGATCGTCATCGCGAGGAGTAACATTGTTACGACGTGGGAATCTCAACCATATATTTTCCGTCCCTCGCAATGACAATTTGTTTGGTGAGATCGCCGAAAGACGTATACAAATCGTCATTCCGAGGAGGAGCAACGCTCCGACGTGGGAATCTCAACCTTAACTCTTGCGGGCTTCGCAATGACGATTAATAATAAAAAAAGTCATCCCCGGCATATGCTGAGGATGACATATCATATCAAGTTTTATTCAAAACAGTAATTGCGAAGTTCTTGACACACGTATCAGGACAGCGGCAATCTCAACCGATTAAAGCACGGCTTTTATTAAAAATAGTCATTGCGAGGGCTTTAGCCCGTGGCAATCTCAACTGATTAAAAGCCGCGGCTTTTATTGCAGGATGTCCTTTATATCCTTGTGGATATAGCTTATGAAATCTTCGGGCTCCTCATGCAGCTCGGGCACGCCGTTGATCTTCTCGTAGCTCTCTGCGTCTACTATGATCAGCGCCGATCGTTGCTGTTATACTTGCGGATAGCCTTGTCGGAGGCTGTCTCGGAGTCTGCGATGACATACCAGCCGTCGGGCAGGTCGTACTGCGATTTTATCTGCGGAGAGCAGCGGTTCTCGCTGTTGTTGATGATAACGCTCAGCATATCCCATTCGCCCTCGGTGTCGTTCTTCAGCGTCAGGCTGATGCTCTGACCGTTATATACGATGTAGCCGTCGTTGACCGCCTTGGTCGTGTTGTCTCTCATGGGAGAGAACGCCTTGCGCATCTTGATAAGACCCTTGTAGTAGTCGACGAGCTTGCTGTATCTGACGGTACGCGTCCAGTTGATGGAGTTGACCGCGTCGGAGCTGCTGTAGGAGTTGTGGTCGCCTTTCTTGGTACGGGCGAACTCTTCGCCTGCGAGCCAGAAGGGTGTGCCCAGAGAAGAGAGCACCAGCACCGCAGCCAGCTTGTTCTGACGGATGTACAGATCGTCGGTAGAGTCGAAGTCGTCGCTCCAGTTGGATTTGAGTATCTTATCCCAAAGGGTGAGATTATCGTGAGCGGAGGCGTAGGTGATACACTGCGAGGGTTCGTTAGCCCAGTTGCCGAAGGTCACGGACGAGGCGCCCATCATACCCGCGATAACATTGTACGCGCTGTGAGTGGAGCCCTGGATAAAGCCCTTGCTGTCGTCGTCGGAGCCGCCCTTGATGCCGTGGCGCATATCGTCGTTGAACATACCGATACGAGTCGAGAGCTTCTTTGCGTTCGCCTTATTGCAGCAGTCCTCGCCGGAAATACCGTTCTCGCCGTCGTTCGCAGTCCACGGCTCGCCGTACATCATGATGCGCGGGTCGATCTTGTCGAGCTCGTCGCGTATCTCGTTCATCGTCTCGATATCGTGGCAAGCCATGAGGTCGAAACGGAAGCCGTCTATGTGGTATTCCTCAGCCCAGTAGCGGAGGGAGTCCACCATGAACCTGCGGAACATATATTTGTCGGAAGCGGTAACGTTGCCGCAGCCGGAGGAGTTGAGGAACTTGCCGTCCTGCATACGGAAGTAGTAGCCCGGCACCGTGCGCTCGAAGGGGGAGTCGGCTGTAGAGTAGACATGGTTGTATACTACGTCCATGATGACTCCGATGCCCTCGTCGTGCAGAGCCTTGACCATCTCCTTGAACTCTCTGATCCTCACCTCGCCGTGATAGGGGTCGGTGGAGTAGGAGCCCTCGGGGACGTTGTAGTTCACGGGATCGTAGCCCCAGTTGTAGTCGACGCCGGTGAACTCGTTTACCGAGCCGAAGTCGAACGACGGGCCGATCTGCACGTGAGTTATACCGAGCTGCTTTAAGTAATTCACGCAGGTGGGGTATGCGGTGTAGGGGATGCGTGTGTCCTTCTCGGTGAAGGCGAGGAACTTGCCCCTGTGATCCTTCTTCACGCCCGATGTGTCGGAAGAGGAGAAGTCGCGCACGTGCACCTCCCAGATGATCGCGTCGTTGGGACGCTCCGGCAGCACGTGCCTGTCGTTCTCCCAGCCCTCGGGATTCGTGCCGGCAAGATTGACTACCTCAGAGCGGCTCGAATTTATGCCCACAGCCTTGGAGTAAACGTCCTGAGTCTCGTGGGTGCCTTTTTCGGTCTTGATGACATAGGTGTAGTAGGTCTTGTCAAGATCGCCGTCTATAGTAGCCGCCCATACGCCTGTGGACGCGTCGAAGAGCATCTGCTTGATGCTCAGCACCTGAGCGCCCTCTTCGTAAAACGAGCCGGTGGAATATAATTTAAGCAGCACCTGCTCGGCAGACGGAGCCCATACCTTGAAGGTGGTGCACTCGGGGGTGTAGGTACACCCGAGGTCGCTGCCCGGATAGGTGTTATATATCTCTTCTTTGTTTGAATAAAAAGCTATAGTCGCCACGTGTTTAACCTCACTTCAATTATTCAGACCCTTTGATAATTATTCAATATCATTAGCATTTTACCATCATATAAGCTAAAATTCAACAAAAAATTGGTGACAAATCCTGTTACGATGACGTTTTTTAAAAACCTTATAAAAATATGAAATTTAAATAAATAATTATGTAGATAATGTTAAACGTTTTATATTTACAGACTATGCACGATAAAAATATCCGTGAGCCGATAGTGAAGATTTTAAAAAAGTATGGGTAATATAGCGATTTCAGCCTTGACTTTGAGCCGATACGGTAATATAATAAGCCTTGGCTGTGAAGGGAAGAGTCCTTCATCCATCGCCTGCAGAGAGGGGTCGGCCGGTGCGAGACCCTGCGATGACGTCGGACAGCCACCCCCGAGCCTCCGTGTGAAAGCGCGGCGTACCCCTGCGTTAAAGGGATTCAAGCGGTCGCGTAGTACTAATTTCTAATAAAACCCTTTAACATCTATTGCGTTTATTTCCGCATAGCTTTGTTGTCGTCCTTGCTAGGCGCCAGCCTAGCGGCGTCCTTCGCCTCGCTCTGCGAAAATCTCCACTAATATCTTATTAAAGCGTTTTATTAGAAATTAGTATAGATACGCGGCAATTTGGGTGGTACCGCAGGCAAGCCTGTCCCATGTAGGGATGGGCGCTTTTTTATTTATACAATGTGTCATTACGAGGAGCGGCGCTAAGCCGCGACGTGGTAATCCCACAAAGGATCGATGCTGTTAATCGGTTGAGATTGCCACGGCGCATGGATGCGCCTCGCAATGACAATTTATGTAAAGTGAGGTTTTTACTATGCAGTATATGGGTCTTAACGAACTCAGAGAAAAATTTCTTTCATTTATGGAGAGCAAGGGTCATCTCAGGCTGCCGAGCTTTCCGCTGATCCCCAAGGACGACAACTCCCTGCTCCTTATCAACTCCGGCATGGCTCCGATGAAGAAGTAT
>ONPE01000207.1 GCA_900319615.1 uncultured Eubacteriales bacterium | reverse complement strand
GGTTTGGCCTGCGCCGCCTGCTGCTGCGCAAGGAATTCGGCCACGGCTTCCGCCTTAAGCTCTTCCTCGGTCTTGGGTTTTGCCTGTGCCGCCTGCTGCTGCGCAAGGAATTCGGCCACGGCCGCCGCCTTGATCTCTTCTTCGGTCTTTTGCTTGGGCGGTTCGGGCTGCGCGGGGGCGGGCGCCGGTTCGGGTTCAGCCTGCTTCTGCTGCTGTGCCAGATACTCGGCAATGGCCTTTTGCCTGATTTCTTCTTCCGCGTCGGCCACGGCCGCCACGGCGTTTTGCTTTTTCTTATCGTTTACGGTGGCGATGAAGCGGTACATCTCATAGAAGAAGAACACCGCCATGGGGATGACCACGCAGATGAGGAAGCCGGTGGGCTGCTGCAGGAAATCAAGAACTGAGCCGATTTTGGGGATGGCAACGCCCGTCCACTTGCCGACGATGGTTTTGGCAGTGGCGTAATCGGGGCTGGTCAAATCGGCTACATAGTCGATATCGATGGTGTTGTCGCCGCGGGTAACGTAGTTGCTGCGGCCGCCGTGGATCCAGATGCCGTCGACCACTTCGGTTTTCGACAGCGTGTAGACATCCGGAACGATCCTATGGGTCTCGAGGTATTTCTGGCCTTCGTAAACGCGCCAGAAGGTGATGACATCGCCCACCTTGAGCTTGTCGGCCTCCTCCTGGGTGAGCAGGTCAACAATGATCAGGTCGCCCTGATTGAAGCCTTTCGGCCCCTGCATGGAGTCGGTTTTGACGAAGAAAACCGATTTGCCGAACAGGTTGGGCATGCCGCTTTCACTTTTGGTTGAAATGATGACCATCGCCGTCATGATAACGGCAAAGACAACGATGATGGTCACCAGCACGGTTGCGATGACGGACAGTGCTTTTTTCATAAATTCCTACCTCTTCAAAAAAATGATGAAGTTCAATGGTTCATTTTCACGTCGGAACAGGTTCCGGGGCAAAAATCAGACATTGAATTCTTTGACTCCCTCCGTCACGCCTTGCGGCGTGCCAACCTTTCTCGCCTACCGGCTCGGTCGGTGCTTCTGCCTGCGGCAGAGGTGTCCACCGGACACCCGCACCCCCAAATACCGATCTCTCTTTCGTCCTGTTCCGGCAGTTTCAAATCCGGCAGATAGTAGTCGCCTTGTTTGGTGTAAGTGATCTCAGTATTCATGATCATACCTCCTTAACACGCACTTTATTGACTTTGGCGTTCATCACTTTGATTAAGATTTCGTCGATCACATCAGTGTAGTGACCGGTATTGATCAAAGCGTTTCTCTTGTCATTCAGCGCATGGACGATCTCCTGCCGTTCTTCATAGGTGAGATAAATGTGATATTTCTTTTTCATTCGTAAAACCTTCAAAGTATTGAATTCATCCTACAAATCCGAACTATCCGACTATTTTACAATAATAATTTTTAAACATCCTTATGAAGTTGCATAGTTATGAGCGACTTGATGAATCAGCAGCGAGATAAACTACAGAAATCTTCATAAACAATGAACTGAATAATGAACTGACAGTCATTTTAGGATGATTTATAAAAGAAAAAGCTCTCAAAAGTGAGATAGAATCTACACTTTTGAGAGCCTGAGTAGTGGTCGAGGTGACAGGATTTGAACCTGCGACCTCTTCGTCCCGAACGAAGCGCGCTACCAAACTGCGTCGGGGCCAATGGCTGCGGAACTAGGATTCGAACCCAGACATACAGAGTCAGAGTCTGCTGTGCTACCCTTACACAATTCCGCATTGCACTTTTACTATTATAATCAAAAATTCCGAATTGTCAAGAGGTTTTTCCGATTATTTATCATTTTGCAAAACAAGATAATATATCGGGATCGCCGGGACTGCTATACGTGCGTCGCAAAGCATAATTTGCATTTGCAATAAGCGGCGATAAAGCGAGCGTAGCAGCTTTTATTCGCGGCGGGATGTCCTGACGTCCTCACCAATAAACTCGAGCGTATCGCAAGAGCCGATCAGCCTTGACGCGAATCTCTGCGAATAAGTCGTGAGCAGCTCGGTCATGGTCAGGTTGGTGCTGATGATCATCGGCTTGCCCTCGAGTATGCGAGAGTTGAACAGGTTGTACACGCAGGATATCGAGAACGGGGTGACGAACTCGGTGCCGAGGTCGTCGAGTATCAGCAGGTCGCACTTGAGCAGCGAGTTGAAGGTCTCCTCCTGCCTGTCGTAGCGATATGCAAAGTGCTCGCGCTCGAGCTTAGAGAGTATCTCGGGAGCCGATACATAGAGCACCGACCAGCCCTTGCGGATGACCTCGTTGGCTATAGAAAGGCTCAGGTGGGTCTTGCCAAGCCCGGTGGCACCGCGCATGAGCACGCTCTTGCTGCGCAGGGTGAAGTTATCGGCGTAATCCACACAGTAGTTGTAGATGTTCGACATCCTGTTGAGGGGTATCCTGCCGTTTTCATCGGGCTTGTCGCTGTAGCAGCTCAGGCTGAAGCTGTCGAAGGTGCATCTGTCTAAGGGCAGAGCGGCGTTGAGCTCCTCGGCGGCGATATCAGCCATCAGCTTCTTTAGGCAATCGCAGACGACGGTGCGGTTATCGAGCTCGATATAGCCGGTATCCTCACACTTTGAGCACGAGAAATGCGGCTCGAAAACAGAAGCGTCTATCCCCTTTTGAGAAAAAATCGCCTCCTGCTCCTGCTGCAGGGCAAGGCTGCGCTCGCTGAGCTCCTTTACGGATCCGCCGTTGTCACTGACGATGCACTTGGCGACAGCCGCGCCTATGGAGAGCAGCTCGCCGTTTATCTCTCTGAGTCGGGGTATCTGCTGAAAGATCTGCTCGCGGCTGCGGTCAGCCATACGCAGCGCCTGCTGACGGCGCTCGGAGAGCCTCTCCTTTGCCTGATTATAAACTTCGTTTGAATATGCCATAGAATAACCTCATATCAGTTTATGAACATATAAGTATCGTTGTCATTGGAACTTTTGAAAGAGATAAAAAAGACGCGCGCGTCCTCACAATGACGGTTTTTATCGGTTGAGATTGCCACAGGGCGCATATTAATCGTCATTACGAGGAGGAACAAGGTTCCGACGTGGTAATCTCAACCTTTTTGCGCCCTTCGCAATGACAGTTTTATCGGTTGAGATTGCCACGGGCTGAACACGCGTGTTCGCCCTCGCAATGACAATGATAATCAATCGTCGAATAAAGATGCGTTCTCGTATTTTGAGATATCGAAGGAGGCTCCCTGAGTGGAGAAGACGGAGCCCTTCTTACCGGGATCGGTTTTAGCTTTCGGCTTACGCTTTGAGGCTTCCTCCTGCTCCCTGAGCGTATCGAGCGACATGATGTTTTTATCGTGCCACTTTTGCAGGATGGCGTTGATATAGCGGATGTTGTACTCGCCCTTGGTGTTTACACAGCGCTCGTATGCCTCGGATATCATCTCGTCGCTGAATCCCCACTCGTTTACCCAGCGGTGGGCGTGCTCGAGCTGTGAGGCGGTAGGACGACCGACGTTGCGGATGCCGAGGAGCCTCGACACGCTCCCCCATGCCTCGCGTGAGCTCTGCATACGCTCTATCTCCCTCTCGGCGTCCTCGGTCGTCGTGATACCGTCATCCGACCAGCGGATGCCCATGCGCTCGACGGCGCGCATATTGGCGCTGCCGACGGACGAAAGATAGGTCATCATCATCGCGATGACCTCGCACGGCAGTCCGAAGGTAGTATACAGCATGGCAAAGGTATCCCGGTCGCCGGGTGATATCGGCTTGCCGAGCACCCCCTGCGCGTCCTGCATGAGTCCGGCAAATATCTGATCCTCTATCAGCAGCTTTGATACGAACTCCGGGTCGGGGCGCTGAGCTCTGGATACAGCCGTGCGCTGCTTCTTCGGCTTCTCGGGCTCCTGATTTACGGGCTGTGATACAGCCTGTGCAGGTGCAGGAGAAAGCGCGCCCGAGTTATCGGCGATGAGTCCGCGCTCTGTCCAGAAGTCGACTGCGTTCTTCACCTCGGCAGGGTCGATGTGCAGAGCGGATGAGATCCTGTCGTCATCGAGCTCTGTGCCGGAGTTGCGCAATATGTACAGCAGAACCTTTAGCTGAGCCTCGGTAGCGAGCTTTATGTGGTTGTCAACGACGGACGCGGGAACGGCGAAAATGCTGTTCCACTGTCCGAGATCTATCGTATATGACATAATAAACTTCCTTGAATGACGTCGGTGCGATCAGCAGGGATGTTGCCTTTTTCGGTTGAGACCGCCGCGTCGGGGCTGTGTCCCTACTCACAACGACGATCCTTATGCGTTCTTCGCAACGGCTGATTTATATGAGTATAACACATAATCGCGCCGAATATTACAGAATAAAGAAAAATAACAGATTATTTGTCGGAAAAGCCCTTGCCGGATATCGCCGTCGCCGGGGCGGTGACGATAAAGGCGCTGTCGTCGACAGAGAGCACGGCGTTCCTCACCCTGAAAACGTCATGAGGATGAACGGCGCAGAGTATCACGCCGCGATAGCTCAGGCTGTAGCCGCCGACTGCGCTGATAAG
>ONPE01000209.1 GCA_900319615.1 uncultured Eubacteriales bacterium | reverse complement strand
AAATATGATACTGTATCATCTGTGCTATGATATCCTGTACTTTTTCACGGACCGGATGACGACTAATGCGACCGATCCCTTCCCCGTATGGGAGCGGATGATCTGCGTTACCTTCATCGTGATATCCGGCGTGTCGATCAACTTCTCGCGCCGCGGATACCGCAGGGGGATCATCGTGGGGCTTTGCGCCATGCTCATCACGCTGGCGACCTATATTTTCACGCCTCAGATGACCATATGGTTCGGCATACTGCATTTCCTATGCATCGCGATGCTGCTCACCACCGCCATGCGGCCTCTGCTCGACAAGCTCGATCCTCTTGTCGGGATGATACTGTCCTTTGTGCTGTTTATGCTGTGCTACGGCATACCGACAGGGTTCATAGGGATATTCTCTTTCCCGCTTTTATCCCTGCCCGAAGCGCTGTATCGGTACAAATGGCTCTCCATCCTCGGCTTTTATTCAAAAGACTTTTTCTCTGCCGACTACTTTCCCATATTACAGTGGATATTCCTCTATCATTTCGGCTATCATCTGTGGCGGTTCCTAAAGGCAAAACAGCTCGACCGCTTCTTTTACCGCAGGATACCGGTGCTGGATCTCATCGGCAGGCACAGCCTGATGATCTACATGATCCACCAGCCGATACTCTACGGAGCCTGCTATCTTATATCGCTCATGACATAAACAACAGACCGGCTGATCTCGCCTGAGATAAGCCGGCTTATTCTACTCTATATCAACAAATTTGAAATCTATAACCGAGCCGAAATACTCAGCCAGATCAGCCGCCAGCCTATGCGGGTTGCCGGCGCCGTGGTTGGACAGAACGACCTGGAAATAGTCGATCCCGGGCACATATATCATCGAGCTGTAATACGACGGGATGTAGCCGTAGTGATAGACGGTCTTGCTGTCGCTTTCGTCGGAGATCATCAGCCCGTAACCGTAGCCGAGCTCTCCTTTTTCGCTGTAGTTCTCTGTCATCTCGCGGTATGAATCGGAGTTCACGACCTTTCCCGAGGTGAAGCCCTTATACCAGCGATACAGATCCTTCGGCGTGGTCAGCATATCGCCGCAGCCGTATTCAGCGCCTTTCACGGTAAAGTAGTCGATGCTGAACTCCTTGCGGTCGGTCTGCGCGACCTCGGTGATGACTTCGGGATCATATTCGTCTATAAAGTCGGTCTTTTCCATCCCGAGCGGCTCAAAGATGTTTTGCCGCACATACTCGTGGAAGCTCATACCGCCGACCTGCGCGACGATCTCAGCCAGAAGCGCGAAGTTTGAGTCGGAATAGTCGAATTCGCTGCCCGGCTCGAACAGGAGCTTTTTGGATAAAAAGTACTCGCGTATCTTTTTGCGGTTTTCCTGCGCGGAGCTGTCGGCGCTGATATTGACGCCTTTTGAGTCATCCTTAAAGCAGCTCACGACGATCTGATCCTTTACGGTATCCACCGAGTAATCAGGTATGCCCGAGCGCTGGGACAAAAGCTGCCTGAGGGTGATCTTGTCGCCGTAGCGATATTCGGGGAAATACTTGCCGAGCTTATCGTCGACGCTGAGCTTTCCCTGTTCGCTCAGCTGCATGATCGCCGCCGCGGTGATCTGCTTGGTCAGCGAAGCTACGCCGTACGCGATATCGCTGCCGTTTTCAATCGTATCGGTCGCCATGCCCGCGCCGTCGTCATAGACTGCGCCGCCCTTATACACGGCGTACACCGCGCCCGAAAAGCCGCGGTAATTGATATACTGATCAAAGCGTGTTTTTACCCGCTGTTTATCCTCTAAGCTGAGCTTTTCGCCCTGCAAACACATATATGCTGTTCCCGTGATAAATGCCAGTAACATGATAAGCGCGAATATCTTGGATTGTTTGTTCATCAAATTACCTCGATTATTACTGTTTCTTTTTTCTGCGATCAAGCCTGTTTGTCACGACCTGCGCGCACAGTCCTGTGAACGCTCCCGCAAGGCAGCCCGACAACAGCAGGAACGGATAATACGCCAGTATCTGCGGCGTTTGCAGCATCAAAAGCGCCGCCGCCATCTGACCGGTGTTGTGCAGTACCGCGCCGAAGACGGACGCCATCCACAAATGCTTTTCGTCGATCCACCTACGCAGCAGCAGCATCCCGACAAGGCAGAGATACGCTCCCGCCGCGCTGTAGATCAGCGCCGTGAGGTTGCCGGTAAAGATCGAGCCGAGCAGCAGCCGCACCGTCACCAGCGCCGCCACCTCATAGGCTCTGTAATGATACACCGCGTACACGGTGATGATATTCGCCAGCCCTAATTTGATACCCGGTATCGGGAAAGGGTTGGGTATCTGCAATTCAACTATAAAGATGATCAGAGCCACCGCGGTCAGCACCGCGAGCTCCGTCAGCCTCCGTACTCTCTCGCTCATCCTCTACCTCGTCACAGCGTCGATATCCGACGTATCGTCAGTAAATTCGATCACCAGCTGGTGCGGCAGACAGACGATCGGCGTACCGGAGCTTTTCAGCCAACCCATATGCACACAGGTCTGATCGGGACAGTCCGCCTGTGCGACCCTGATCTGATGATCCTTGATCTCTACCGTGTTGATGTGCCCTTCACTCTCCACGTCAAAGGTCGTATCCTGAGCCGTGCTGAGATCGGCGGCATAGACTTCCTCGCCGCCGGAGAGGATACGGATATTGCTTTTTGTCCCTGATGTGAAAACCGCGATCGAGCCTATCAGCCCGATAAGAAAGATCGCGACGATCAACGTAAGAAAGACCTTGTACTTCATAGCTGCTCCCGAATGTTTAGTATCACACATTTTATCACAATCGACAATATAATG
>ONPE01000212.1 GCA_900319615.1 uncultured Eubacteriales bacterium | reverse complement strand
CGGCTTCATCAACGCTTATCTTAAGGCTCTGTCCTTAGGCGAACTGCAAGGCTAAGTAAAACATCCATTCTAAAACAACGGCCTCCCAAATTTGGGAGGCTTTAACTGTAGAAAAAGTGTCATTCCGAGTAGGGCACTACAAATTGTCATTGCGAGGGCTTTAGCCCGTGGCAATCTCAACCTTATTATTGCCCGATGTGGAAATCAGCCCCCCTAACAAATTACTTACTCTTTCTAAGATGTTTGTTAGGGAGGCTGCTTTTGTAATCTATCTTCTTTTCAGTAGTTCTACGGGGATGGCGATCCACTCGCGCAAAAAGTACGTCGGATACGCCATTATGCCGAACCATGTCTGTTTGGTGCAGCAGGCGCCAACGCGGATATCCTTGTCTGTGCGCCGCGCTATTATCCGCGCTCTGAGCTGATGATAGCTGTCGGTGACGATGGCTACGTCGCTGCCGAGGCGCTGCTCCTTGATTATCTTAAAGGAGAAGCGGATGTTCTCGTCGGTGTTGACGGATCGGGTCTCCGCAAAGACTCTCTCAGGAGCGATGCCGTACTTTATCAGATGATCGCGGATGCACTCGCCCTCGCTTATGATCTCGTGATCGGATTTACCTCCGCTGCCTACGGCGAAGGACAGGAATTCCTTCTTCATATATTTGTATGCCGCGTCGATGCGCTGTCTTAGCAGTCTGCTCGGACCCCACGGCTTGACCTCTGCGCCGAGTATCAGCGCCGTCGCGTTAGCTGCAGGCTCTTTCTTCATCGCCCACACCATGCAGGCGCTAACGATAACGGCGTATATGCAGAACAGCAGCATCAGCGCGTCCAGAACGTAGGGGAGGAACCCCCAGCCGTGCTGAGTAAGGTATACGACGATATCGTCGTAAAAACTGTATAAAGCCGTCCGGAAGAACACCACCGCGCATATGACGATGCCCAGGATGTTGCCGGCTTTCAGCATACCGTAAAATATCGGCAGGATAAACCATATCAAAAAAATATAGTCTATCACTATCACCGCGATCCTCCAGAACTCCATCAGGCGTTCTTTATCGCTTTGAGAGCTTTGGCGAGTTGGTCGGGGCAGGAGGTGCCCCTGCCGGCGCAGTCGATGCCCTCGAGCTTCGCGATAGCCTCGTCGACGTCCATGCCTTTGACAAGGCTGCTTATGCCCTGCAGGTTGCCGTGACAGCCTCCCATGAAAGCGCAGCTTTTTATCTTGTTATCCTCGACGTCCAGAGTTATCATGCGCGAGCACACGCCTCTGGGCTGAAAGTTGTATTTCATAATGAATTCTCCTTATTATTATGTATCTCGCTGACGCTCGCTCAATTTATGCAATCCCTCAGCTTCGCTTTGCTCAGCAGCTCCCTTTCCCAAAGGGCGCCTATATTATAAAAGGCCTGCCTGAGCAAGCCTTTGGAGCGGATAACGGGGCTCGAACCCGCAACATCAACCTTGGGAAGGTTGCGCTCTACCATTGAACTACATCCGCGTTTACACCGATAGTATAATACTAAACGCAGCGCAAGTCAAGCGCCTGAAACTAATTTCCGATAAAACCCTTTATCATAGTCGAACAGATCTCCGCATATCAACCGGGATCAATATAAATAGTATAGGCAGAGTATAAAAGAAAAATCTTGACAAACTCTGCTCCATCCGCTATAATACGACTGTTATGTGTGTAACTATGCCCGTAACAAAGATATTTTAACCTTGCGCCGTATAGATTTGTGCGGCGCCAAAGTCCAAGAGGAGGTGTAAACATGGCATTGAAGGCTAATTACGAGACCGTAATGGTATTTTCAATGAAGCAGGGCGAGGATGGTATCCAGGCTCTCATCGAGAAGTTCAAGGCTCTCATCGAGAAGCACGCTACTCTGCAGGGTGTTGACGAGTGGGGCAAGCGCAAGCTGGCTTATCTCATCAATAAAGAAGCAGAGGGCTACTATGTGCTGATGAACTTCGAGAGCGAGGCTGAGTTCCCCGCAGAGCTCGATCGTATCTACAAGATCACCGACGGCGTCATCCGCTCATTGATCATCCGTAAGCCCGAGGGCGCAGAGATCCCCGTACAGGAAGCTGCTGAAGAAGCTCCTGCAGATGAGACCCCTGCCGAGGAGGCTCCCGCTGAGGAAGCTCCCGTAGAAGAAGCCGCAGCCGAAGAAGCTGCCGAGTAATCAGGAACGAATACAGTTTTTTGACGGCTCTGAGCCGGAACGAAAGGATTTTTTATGATTAACAGAGTTGTACTCATGGGTCGTCTTGTTGCCGACCCTGAGCTCAAAACCACTAATACCGGCATTTCCGTGACCTCTTTCCGCATCGCTGTCGATCGCAGCTATGTCAAAGCCGGCGCCGAGCGTCAGGCTGATTTCTTCGACATAGTCGCATGGCGCAGCTCGGCAGAGTTCGTGTGCCGCAACTTCTCCAAGGGTTCGCTTATCGCTATCGACGGTCAGCTCCAGTCCCGTCAGTATCAGACAAAGGACGGACAGAACCGCACCGCTATCGAGGTTGTAGCCGACAACGTCAGCTTCACCGGCGAGCGCCGCGATAACGCCGGCACCTACGGCGGCGGATACTCTCAGGCTCCGCGTGTTGCAAACGCATACGGCGGCTCTCAGGCTGCTCCCGAGCCCGTACCGCAGCCCGCGGCTTATTCCGCAGGCTCCGCCGAGGATTTTCAGGTAATGCCCCTGGATGACGATTTACCGTTTTAACTAAAAGTATCAGAGGCTCCCTTTGGGAAAGGGAGCTGTCACCGAAGGTGACTGAGGGATTGCATAGATGTTCGAGGCAACGCCGAGTCACCATTAATATATGAAAGGAGAACCCACCATGGCTGACAGACCTATGGGTAACAGACGCCGCCGTAAGGTATGCGGCTTCTGCGTAGACAAGGTAGAGTATATCGACTACAAGGATATCGCTCGTCTGCGTCGTTATATGTCCGAGCGCGCCAAGATCCTGCCCCGCAGAGTGACAGGCACCTGCGCTGCTCATCAGCGTGCGCTGACCACCGCTATCAAGCGTGCCCGCCAGCTCGCTCTTTTACCTTACACATCAGACTGATAACAAGGTACAAGCCTCCCTGTAACGGGGAGGCTTTTTGTATGCTCGCTATCCAAAAAGAAATATATATATCAAAATAAACGTTGACATTATATCAATATTCTGATATAATATGCATATAATTTTTATGAGGTGATTTTATGGCTATGATCAGACCCAGCTCCGACCTGCGCAACCACTATAACGAGATTTCCGAGTACTGCCACAAGTACAACAAGCCCGTTTATATCACGAAGAACGGCTCCGGCGACCTCGTCGTCCTCTCAAACGACGACTACGAGCGCCTGACCGGTCCGAAAGCTGAGTTGTATCGCTTGCTTGACGAGGGGATAGAGGATATGAAAAAGAATCCCGGCATTCCTGCCGAAGAGGCGTTTGCTATGTTAGAGAAGGAGTTTGGCTTTGGAAAAATATAAACTTACCATACGAAGTGCCGCATACGATGATATGCAAGAGATATATAATCACATTGCTCATAATCTTAACGAGCCTGTTGTTGCCGAAAAGATTCATGAGAGTATTGTTACAGGTATCAGAAGCTTAGCTGAGCTCCCCTTACGCCAAAAGCTTGTTAATGCCGAGCCTTATCGCTCTTACGGTCTTCGTATGCTGCGCGTCAAAAACAACATGATATTCTACATTGTTGATCAGGAAAAGGCAGAAGTACATATAGTCAGAGTGCTTTATGCTCGCCGGGAATGGCAGAATTTCCTTTGATTTGAAGCCGTTTTTTTATTCCAAAATAACTCCTCACTCCTCACTCCTCACTCCTAACTCCTAACTTTCGCTACTTGCTCCTCACTCCTCACTCCTAACTACTCCGCCCACCACATCTGGCTCCCATAGGGGAGTCTTTTTCTATATCTTGTAGCGCAATTGTCGTTTATCACAAATTATCTGAGTCAGATTTGGTGCAAATGCACAAATTCTTTGTTCCG
>ONPE01000213.1:2790-3565 GCA_900319615.1 uncultured Eubacteriales bacterium | reverse complement strand
CCTACGAAGGCGGGAACGAAGGAGTTGATCTGCTTCATGACACGGTTACCGAAAGCAACACGGAAGTGCTCGATAACATAGTCGTCTAGGATCTCGATCTTCTTGAGGTTCTCTTCGCTGATCGGGTTAGCCTTGACAGCGTCCTCAAGGAGCTTGGTGAAGTGCTTGTAGTTGATATGGCACGGAGGTGTGTCGGGCGCGTCGAACGGCTTGCCCTTGGTGTTGATGTCAATGGGCATCGCGCGGTCGTAAACCTTATCGGTGATAGCGAAGGTGGAGTCGGTCATAAACCTTATCGGTGATAGCGAAGGTGGAGTCATCGTTGTTCGCGGTACCGACGTACCAGATGTTGTCGGGGATGGTCAGCTTGCCGTGATCGAGGTGCTTCGGATCGTCCGGCCAAGGGGCTGCGACGATCTCGACGATCCACTCGTCATGGGCGGGCATTTCGAGGATGGACAGCATCTCTGCGAAGTAATACTCGACACGGGCGATGTTCATCTCATCGAGGATGACCACGTATACGTTCTCGTTATAGGATGCTTCGTACAGAGCACGGAGCAGCTCGGTCTCGTTATATCTCTTGGTGAATTCGTTGTAGTAGCCGAAGAGCTCGGTACGGTCACGCCATGAAGGCTGAACCGACGCGATGACCGCGGGGTTGCAGACGTACTTACCAAAGGCGTAGGGCAGTGAAGTTTTACCGGTACCGGAAATACCCTGCAGGATCGTCAGACGACCGGATGCAAAGCCTGCTACGAAGCAGCGGAGCAGC
>ONPE01000213.1:0-2774 GCA_900319615.1 uncultured Eubacteriales bacterium | reverse complement strand
CTCGGGAAGTGTGACGTCCCAGTCGTAAGGCTCGGGCTGATAATCCGCCCACTCCTCGTCGATGGTGATGAGCTTGTTGAAGCGACCGGTGGATACCTCTTCCTCTTCGCCGCCGTTGAGAGCCTCCATCTCTTCGCCGGTGAGCTCGGAGATCTCGTTCGGGTTCAGACCGATCTGAGAGACTTTCATCGAGAGGATCTTATCCTTCTCGAGGTTGAGGCGCATGACCTCTTTGTTCAGCGCGTTGACTTCGTTGACGAGGTCGTTGGTATCCTGAGCCTTCTTCTTGAACTTTGTGAACTTCTTGATGCCCTTGACTATGAAGAAGATGATCAAGGCGAACACGGCGGCGAGCAGCAGCATGGCGATGATGGCGATGGCCCATGCAACGCCCTTGCCTAACTGACCCTGACCGGTGAAGTTCTGGATTATATCATAATATGCTTTGAAATTGAACATCTGCAGGATATCGACGATACCCTTGAAGATTGAGCCGAAGAACTGCTTTAGAAACTCGAATAAGAATTTAAAGATGGTATCCATACTGTTCTACTCCTTGTGCTTATTTTATCTGGATTGAATCATTTAATATGTTACAGCTCTTCGTCTGCGATGTTGAAGAACCACATCAGCTTGACGTAACCGTCGCGGATGACGTCGAGACACTCGGGATCCTCGCCCTCGATCCACATGACGATCGTGTACTTGTCGGTGTTGCCGGGTTCAAGACCCTCTTCCTCGGTATCGAACACCGTCTGGGGGTCTACAAAGGGTTGGATGACGATCTCTTCATCGGTATGATTGACCGGCTCTTTGTTCTGCGGCTGACCTGCCGCCGCCTCTATCTCCTCGGGTGTGGGGGGAGTGTAATTCTCGGGGATCTCTTTCTTGAAGATCTGCTCATACGGCTCTGGCGAACCGTCCGTTGTGGTCAGACCCCTGTTTTCTTTTGCAAAAACCATCGGCTCGCCGTTCTTGTAGATCATGATACGGATCGCCTCGTCTGCGTCCTTCGCCGCCTTCACGCTTTGGAGCATACTCTTGTAATTCAGCGTTTCCTTACCGTTGTTGGTAAGGTAGAAGGTGTATGCAAGGTAGTTCCTGCCGTTGTGCGAGCCGTCTGCCTCAAGGTCGAGGGTCGCGGGCAGCCAGTCGTAGGTGATGTTGGTGACGTCCTTCACCATATCTGCGGAGAGCTTCGTGGTTGAATCGGAGCCGTCGGCGTTCTGAGATATCGTGATGCCCTTCTTTGCCGCGCCGCTGTCGACGGTGATGACCAGATCGCCGATCGTGGTCAGCAGCCATGTCATGATCCACATGAGTAGCAAAACAAGCACCAAAACGACAAGCGTTATGCCGGCACGGCGTTTCCACTTGACTTCGGAGGCAAGATCCTTTGCGTCGCGCTTGGCGCGGTTGCGCTGGAAGATGCCCTCCTTTTGGCGCTGCAGCTGTACGTCTTTATCACCTTTTGTTTCTAAGCGTTCGAGCTGTTCGGGAGAGAAAGGCTCATCGATGTTTTTAGGTTTTCTGCTCAATTTAAACAGCTCCTTTGCTTACAAAATCTATCGGTCATCCCTTGGGGGATCATTCTTCGTTCTTGGGCTCTTCCTTGGGCTCTGCGGCTTGTTCGCTCTTAGCCTTCTGCATCTTTTGGAACTCCTGGAACTGTCTGAACTGTTCGAGCTCCTCGGCAGTCATGCCGTTCGCAGGTGTCGCCTGAGTATCCGCGCCCTTTGCGGCGAGAGCCTCGGCTACTGCCTCCTTAACGGCTTCGTCCTTCTCTTCTTCTGTCTTCGCTTTCTTATAACCTGTAGCGCTGAGCACCACGCGGACAAGAGCGTACATGAAGAAGATGATCATCGGCAGGAGCACTACGAAGAAGAAACCCTGCTGAGTTCTGATGAAATCCAACGGAGCGCCCCAACCCTTAAGGATGGTACCCTCGTAGTTCTTGGAATAGTACAGCGAACCGATATCTGACGCCACCAAATATTCGTTTACGTCCGACTGATCGGGGACCTGCGCCATCTCTCTGTTATCGCCCCATGTCTGGTAGCGGGTCACGCCGTCGCGGCCTGTAACTACATCGACGACTCTATGGGACATCAGCATAGGATTACCGTTGGAATCTTCGGTGCGGTATGTGATGATATCGCCCATATCATACTCGGCCTTATCGTCAAAGCCGGTAGCCTTAGCGATCATGAGGTCGCCCTTTTGGAAATCCTTGCCGCCGTAGCCGTCGGGTGAGCCGCCTTTCATCGAGTCGGACTGGATGGGCTGGATGGTGTAGCCGAAGATGGTGGAAATACCGCTCGACTTCGAGGTCAGCGCCATCACCGCGATCAGCAGCGAGGTTATCAGCACTAAGACTATAAGGATGTTGATGATGGTGTTGATTATCGCTTTCAGCACACGAGTGCCTTTGCTCTGCGTTTTGGTTTCGTTCTCTTTCATATTGATCTCCATTTTCTTTATAGCGTTGATCTCTATATACATAATGTATACACAGATCAGGGCTATGAGATTGGTTAACGGTTAACGGTGAATGTCACTCGCTTTGCTCGAACAATTATAAATCCGGGTGAGGGTTAGCCCTCAAACTACAGTTATCAAAAGACGGAATAATAGGGGCGTGATGGGCGAAACTGCCGTTCCGCCCCTACACTCCATTTTCGCATAGTTCAAAACGTTTTGATCTCTGCTCCAAGGGAGCGAGAGACAGATGGACTGACTACTGAGGGCTTGTAAGGCTTCCCCTTGAGGGGATG
>ONPE01000214.1 GCA_900319615.1 uncultured Eubacteriales bacterium | reverse complement strand
CCCAGATGCGAGCCGGCGTTGAACATCGCCATGGCGAATTTTCCCGCGTCAATTCCCGCGATATCCGCGAGTGAGAGCGCTATCCCCTCGTCTGTGGGAGTACAGGTGGGGGAGCGGAACATCAGCGTATCCGAGAGTATCGCCGCGCACAGCAGACCGGCTGTGGTCGGGTCGATCTCCATGTGCTTCTCTCTGTACATCAGGGCGATTATGGTAGCGGTACAGCCGAGCGGCTGATTTCTGAAGTATATGGGGCTGGTCGTCTCTACGGCGTCGATGCGGTGGTGGTCGATGACCTCCACGACGTCCGCCGAGCGGATGCCGTCAACAGCCTGACCTTTTTCGTTGTGGTCGACGAGTATGACGCGCCTGCGGTCGAAGTCGAGCAGGTTGCGCTGAGAGATCAGACCGACGTATTTGTCGTCGCTGTCGAGGATGGGGAAGTAGCGTATCCTCAGCTTTGATACGGTCGTCCTTACGTCCGCCACAAGATCGTCCAAGTGGAACGAGATTATGCCGTCCTTCTTCATCAGGTGGCGTACCGGGACGGCTTGATTTATCAGCTTGGCGCAGGTGTAGGTGTCGAGGGGTGAGGATATTACCGTGCACCCGGCTTTACGAGCGCGTTCGATGATCTCTTGTGATACCTCGGCTCCGAGGCACACGATCATGCACGCCGCTTTCAGCTCTATCGCGCACAGCTGCGCTTCACGGCGGTTGCCGATTATCACGAGGTCGTTCTCTTCTATGTAGTCGGCCATCGTGTCCCGGTCTGCGGAGGCGACGATCACCTTGCCCTTTGATACGGAGTCCTCGGCGTCGCCTGCCAGGACCTCGCCGCTCAGGGCTTCGGCGATACTGCCGAAGGTCGTCCTCGTTTTTGCGAGGACAGTGGATTCCTGATCCTTCATGTAAAAGTGCGCGAGGTCGCCCAGAGTCACTACGCCCCTGAGCTTGCCACTCTTTGTCAGGATGGGCAGGGTCTGGATGTTACGGGCGCTCATCTGCTCCCATGCCTTTTTCAGGGAGACCTGCTGGTCGATGCCCTCCGTTTGGCGGTACTGTACATCGGCGAGGGTAGGCTCCAGCGATTCTATCAGCTCCGGCACCTCGACGCCGAAGTGATCGAGGACATATTTCGTCTCGCCGTTGAGCTCCCCCGCGCGGCAGGGTATGTATTCTTCATCCTCGGTCAGGCGCTTGAACTCAGCATAGCAGATAGCCGAGCAGATGGAGTCGGTGTCCGGATTCTTGTGGCCGATCACGATGGTAGGCTTCATAAAACTCTTCCTTTATGAAATATTATTACATATTGATTTTATCATAACGTGATAGATAAAGCAATTATAAATTCGATAAATATTCCTTCGAAAAAATCCCCGAAAGACTAACGTCCTCCGGGGAGAGTATCACAGCTTTTGTATCTCGGATATCGGTGCTTCCTCCTGATAGCGCTTAACATACTCGCTGGGCGTGCAGTGATAAACGCTCTTGAATACCGAGATGAACGACTTCACGCTCGGGAAGCCGTTCTCCAGCGAAGCGCGGGTCTCGCTCATGCCGTTCTGCTGTATGTCGATAAGAGTATTTTCGAGCCGAACGAGATTCAGATAATTCTTGAAATTCTTCTGCGTACACGCCTTGAAGTAGCGCGAGAAGTAGGTCGGCGTCAGCCCGACGAAGGAGCTGATCTCCTCCAGCGAGATACGCTCGCGATAGTTGTTTTTTATGTAGTCGATCGCCTTGATGATGTACTCGGGATTATCATCTATATCGTCGCTTTCGGGCACGGTTTCTCTCCTCACGCGGCACTTGGTGAACAGGTGCATGAGTATCTGCGCCATGGCGCATGAGGTCTTCAGTTTTGAGAAGTCCGACGGATTCTCCGCCTCAAAGACGATAGCCTTCAGCAGGTCGCGTATCCTTGCGCGGGCTTGTTCGTTCCTGTCCACATCGAGATAGTAGAGGTCGTAGTCGGGAAAGTATGACTTGATGTAGTTGTATGAGAACAGCACCACGAGATACTTGACCGGTGAGTCGGGATCCTTGCCGCAGGTCTGGTGGACGCTCTCGCTGTTGATAAGGGCATAGTCGCCGTCGTACAGGTCTCTGTCGGCGCCGTCGAGGTTCGTCCACATACATCCGCGGATGATGTAGTCTATCTCGAGATTTTTGTGCCAGTGCTTGTTTGTATAGCACTCTCTGCCGGGTTTTTCGTAGAGCATGACCTTGCCGGGAAGATGTTCGTCGGCTGTGATTATCTCATACTTTCCTCTGTAATTGGCGCTCATGGTTACACCTCGCGTTTCTGTACGGTTGATACATATATATTACCATATTTTGCTCAAATAGTCAAATTTTATCCGCATTTATTTTTCTTGATTATAAGGGCGGTGCTATTGCTTTATCGTGTTTTCTGTTGTATATTGGTATACGGTGATGACAGTGAAAAGGATCATATGCGCATTTATCGCGCTGATGATATTAATATGCTGCTGCTCGTGTGAGCAAAAGGGCTCAAAGAGTACCGATGAACGCTTTGTACCTAAGCTCAGGGTGCATTTTGTCGACGTAGGTCAGGGCGACTGTATCCTTATGGAGTCCGCGCACGAATTTGTCCTTATAGACGCAGGCGAGCGCGAATACAGCGACAGGGTAGTCGATTATATCAAGGAGCAGGGAGCGAACAGGCTAAAGTATGTTATCGCCACCCATCCGCATTCCGACCACATCGGCGGCACGAGGAGCGTCCTCAACACTGTAGACGCCGAT
>ONPE01000215.1:1289-12470 GCA_900319615.1 uncultured Eubacteriales bacterium | reverse complement strand
TGTCGGTAGTCGTGCTCAGCGACAAGCTCGCGGATATCATATCCTATATCGGCTACGACATCAAGATGGTCGGCCGCAGTGAAGAATGCGATCAGGATTTCCTCAAGGTCGTGCCCACGGTCGGAAAAGCTTCTGCTCCCGACGTAAACGCCATCACTGCTGCAGGAGCCGACCTCGTGATAGCCGACGGTTATCTTGCGGCTGACGCAAGACAGAGCATAGAGAGCGCCGGCGTAAAGGTGCTCGTCCTGAATCCCGCGACAAACAAAGAGGAGCTCGAAGCCCTGTATACCGACCTCGGTACCGCCCTCGGCGGCAAGACTGCAGGAGCCGAAAAGGGCAAGAAGGGCTATAACACCCTCTTCGATACCCTCGAGACCCTCAACACCGTATCCACCGGCGTTGTACAGACCGCGGCGTACCTCTATATCAACGAAGCAGGTCAGCTTTGCACCTTCCCTGCAGGCAGTCTCGAGCAGACGTTCTTCAACTACAGCGGCACATCAAACGTCTTTATCTCGCAGACCGAGCCGGTCGTACAAGCGGAGTATCTGCGCATAGAGTCGCCGACCTATCTCTTCGTCGACAGCCCCGACGTCCTTCAGGTGTTGCAGGCTGATCCCAGCCTCGCGGGCATCAATGCCATCGTCAACGGTCATACCCTCGTCATCCCGAAGATCAACTTCGAGCGCCACGGCTCCAGCGTGGAGCAGGCTGTATTCGATATCCTTTCGTATATCGAGAAGATCAGCAAGGGTACCCCCGACGAGGCTACCGCCGCCGCGACCGAGGCTGCTACCGATGCCGCCACCGAAGCCGCGACAGACGCCGCTGCCGCAGAAGCTACCGAAGAAGCGACCGCTTCCGCAGAAGATGCCGCTGCTTTGGCTGCCGCCGATGGCGGAACTTACTGATAAGTCACATAAAAACACGAGCCGGAGAATCAATCTCCGGCTCAAATTTTATCCTTATTTTGCATTGACGGTGACGGTGCACGTTTCTCTTGCGCGCTGTCTGAACTCATCGGTGTAGGTGTAGGTCAGGTTGTACTGTCCGGGCTTGTTGCTCAGCACCTCGCCTGCAACGGTCACGCGGTCGTTGATGTTCTGACCGAACATATCCGTCGCCGTGACGCCTGCCATCGGGTCGAAACTCTCGCCCTCGGTGATCACAGCGTCGGCAACGCCTTCGATGATCGGCGTCTTGCCCAGATACGGGTTATACGGGTCGATGTCGGTGGGATCCCACTTCACATCCAAAGGCAGTCTTACGGTCTTGGGCTTGCCCAGCGGATCGGCGCTGCTGTCGGCGTCGATGACATGGACGGGGGTGCCTATATCGCAGTTCCTGAATATCCAGCGGACGTCGGCAGCCATCATGCGCACGCAGCCCTGTGACGCAGGCTCACCGAGCTTGTTGAACTCCTCGGTCTCCAGATCGTGGTGGCTCTGGGACTCATACGGGACGCTGTGGAAGAGGAAGTCGTCCTTGGATACGAACATTCCGTATACGTTGTCGTACAGCGGATGCCACGGCGTCTGGAAGTAAACGGAGAAGTCGCCGGTGATGGTGGTGTATTCTCCTCCCTTGCCGCAGGAGCATACCATCGCCCTTATCGGCACGGTGTATTCGCCCTTATCGTCATAGGTGTATACGGTGACGGTATTGGTGCGGCGGTTGGCGGTGATGCTGTAGAGGTCTGTCCTGCCGCTCGCAATGTTGGCGTCGAGGATATCCTGATTAGCCGCGATAGCGGTGGTGATCTCCTCCTCGGGGCCGGGATCGGTGTCCGGCGATACCTTGAAGATACACTCCGCGGTGAAATTCCTCGCCGTAGCGGTCACTGTAGCCTCGCCCTCTTTGAGAGCGTCGGCGTGACCTGCCGAGTCTACGCGCACGATATCGCTGTCTGAGGAAGTAAACTCTACCTCGCGCATATCTATGGCTCCGGGCATGGTCAGCATACAGATGTCGCCTGCCTCGACCTCCATGGTCACGGGTGTGCCGTCGCGCATAGCGAGGTTCAGGGTGCCGTTGTCCTCCTGCATTTTTTTGATCGCCGCCATCCTGAGGATGATGACGACCGCCAGGGCGACAACTACGATACCTGCTATTATCGCGATCAGCAGCTTGTTGCTTTTCGGTTTGCTTCGGTTATAGCGGTTAGTACCGCCGTATCTCATTACTTTCATCGGTTTCATGCCTTTATTATACATACTTTGACCTGATTTAGCAAGTTACAGTTTTTTCAGGGACTATTATCGGGTGAAAACATTGAAAAAACCCGTCCTTGATGATATAATCAAAAGAGTAAGAAAATCTTCCCTTTATGATATTTTATGCCTATGAACGATTTTTGTCAGTACGCTAAAAAGTGCAGCGCCTGCCAGCTGTGCAACCTCGCATACCCCGAGCAGCTCAGGCTGAAAGAGAATATCTGCCGCCGTCATATAGGAGGTCTTTGCAGGGTGGAGGCTATAACCCCATCGCCTAAGACCGCCGGCTACCGCAACAAGGCGCAGTTCGTATATAAACGCGACGGCAAGAGAATTGTTGCAGGCGTATACAAGTCGACTACACGAACCTCTGTGGCTGTGGACAGCTGCGCCGTGTGCTCCGACAGAGCCAACGAGACCGCTCAAATACTCGCAAAGCTCTTTTTGAGCTTCAAGATACAGCCCTACGATCCGTACACCGGCAGGGGATGGCTGCGCAGCGTGGTTTTGCGTGAGGCGTTCGCCACCGGCGAGATGATGGCGGTCATCATCGGCGCGGACAGCATCTTCCCGGCTAAAAAGACCTTTGCCTCGGCTCTGCAAAAGGCTTGTCCGTATCTCACCACCGCCGTGTGTGCCGTCAACTCAGACCCCAAGAAGCTCTTCAACGGCAGGCAGACCCATGTGCTGTTCGGCGACGGATATATCACCGACGTCCTTTGCGGAGAGAGGTTCATCATATCGCCCTCGTCGTTTTATCAGATAAACCGCGACCAGACCGAGAGACTGTACTCTGCGGCGATAGAGCTCGCCGGTCTCAGCGGTACCGAGACCGTTTTGGACGCCTACTGCGGAGTCGGCACCATCGGCATCGTCGCTTCAAGACACGCAAAGGAGGTCTTGGCTGTGGAGCTGAATCCCGCCGCCATACGCGACGCGAAGCGAAACGCCGCCCTCAACGGGATAGAGAACATCCGCTTCACCGCCGCCGACAGCCGCCTGTACGCAAAGGCTCTGGCAGCGGACGGAGCGCATATCGACGTCGCCTTCATCGACCCTCCGCGCGCCGGCTGCACGGCAGGCTTTTTGAACGCTCTGTCAAAGCTCGCTCCTGAGAAGATTGTCTATATCTCCTGCAATCCCGAGACTCAGGGCAGGGATATCAGGATACTCTCGGGCTTCGGCTACAAGCCTCAAATATGCCGACCCTTCGATATGTTCCCTTTTACAAAACATGTGGAGAGCATAGTGTCGCTCATCAAAGAATAACATCGCAGAAAGGAAAATAACGTGGCAAAAATAATATTCTGTGTGATCGCGCTGCTGTTCTGGGCAGCGCTGATAATCTCGTTCGCGATAGACAGGAGCAGATACCGCAATTGCTATCTGCTGTTCTTCGCGCTGGTTTCTTCGATATTCGCCCTGTCGTTCTTCACGGGGGATTATCAGAAGCCGGTTTTAGTCATCCTGATGAATCTGATGCTGCTGATACTGCTGATACTGCCGGTCTTCCTCATATGCAACGGTATCGTGATGATCCGCAGGGAGGGCTTCGGCTTGGCTAATCTTTTGTCGCTCGCCTTGGGGCTGCTGATCGGCTTGGGCGAGGCTGCCACCGCCGCCGCGGTGCTGATACCCGCGTTCGCCGGGCGCGAGGGGGAGTTGGACGGCGCTCTGTACAACGTCAGCGCGTTCAGCACGATATTCAGCGTAACGGTGATCTATGTGTCGTTCTCTTTCGCGGTATTCATGATCTACTGCGTGTTTCTGCAGATCATACCGCGCAAGAGGGACTTTGACTATGTGATAATCCACGGCGCCGGGCTTCTTGAGGGCGACCGCATATCCAAGCTGCTCGCCGACAGGCTCGATAAAGCGATCGAGGCGATCGAGGTATATCACAAGGATCCCACGCCTCCGATACTGATACCCTCCGGCGGCAAGGGCTCGGATGAAAAGCTCTCCGAAGCCGAGGCTATGGAGAAGTATCTGCTTGAAAAGGGCATACCTGCCCATATGATAATCAAGGAGGATAAGTCCGCCACTACCTATGAGAATCTCGAGTTCTCAAAGGCGATAATCGACTCGTTTGAGGGTCCTAAGTACACCGCGCTGGTCACGAGCAACTATCACGTTTACAGGGCTCTGAGGTACTGCCGCAAGATCAAGATGAAGTGCGTCGGCATAGGCAGCCACGTGGCGTTCTATTACTGGCCGAGCGCGCTGATCCGCGAGTTCATCGCCGTCCACTCCGAGAAAAAGCACCTTATCATGTTCATCGTCGGCTGGTTGCTGTTCGTGCTGCCTCCTGTCCTGAGCTTTTTTGTGAAATGATGTTATATAAGACACTTGTATTTATTATTGATCATTTGCGGTCACGGTTTGCTGTGACCGCTTTTTGCTGCATAAAAGAGCGGGATTTCTTTTTGCTCACATGGCATTATATACAAAGATGTAATTGCTTTTTGTAGCATTTTGACGAATTGCGAGCTGAATTTCTTCAGAAATGTTTATATTCAGTTAATAGACAACGCAGGGTGTTTTTGCTATAATATATGGCAAAGTCGGCGCGTGGTATCTGCGCCGGAAACAGAAACAATTGCTCTATGCGGTGAAGCGCACCGCAAATCTTTCTTTAGGTAAGGTAAAAGACATGAAAAAATTGCTCACATTACTGCTTTGCATCTCGATGCTCTTCAGCATGACGGCGCTGCCCGTGTATGCTGCAGACGTCGATAACGGAGAGGATGACGCTCAGCTTGCCGATACCGGCGCGAGCGCAGACGATATCGCCACGTCCTCCTTTAATCTGCTGACCGAGGAGGAGTTCCAGCTCAAGCTGGCTCAGCTGCGTCAGAAGTATCCCGACGGCTCGGTCTGGGAGGGCATCTACTATGAGAACGGCGTTTATAAGGCTGAGACCTGCTGGGCTTATGCCTGCCAGATGATGTACGAGATCTTCGACGCCATGTTCTATACCGACGGTATCCTCTCAAAATACAAGGACTATGACAGCAACGTCAACGCAGGCGACTGGGTTCGCATAGACTGGGATTCTCACTCCATCTTCATCACCAAGGTCACCGCCGACGGCATATACTACACCGACGGCAACGGCACCGGCGTATACAATCAGGTGCGCTGGGACGGCTATATGACCTGGGCTGAGTTCAACGAACGCTTTTCATGGCGTGTCCATCTGCCCGGCAACGATCTTGTCGGCACCGAGGTCTTCCACACCATCGCGTACGACGCTAACGGCGGCAGCGGCAGGATGAGCTCGCAGGAGATCGACCCCGGCGACAACTTCACGCTCAAGGAAAACGAATTTTACCGTGAAGATCACACCTTTGCCGGCTATACCGTAAAGCGCAGCTCCGACAACAAGTGGTACACCTCCGACGCAGGCTGGCAGAGCCTCGCCGATATCTACGACAACAACTACACCTTCAAGATATATCCGCAGGGCAGGGAATACACCCTCGGCACTCCGTGGATCGGCGGCATCACGTATTCCACCATCTTCACCTTCTACGCCCAGTGGCTGCCCGATTACTCCACGGTAGAGTTCATGTCCAACTACAGCGGCTATAACTATCTGCTCGGCTCCGATCTGGGCGACGACTACAGCGACTACATCTACTCGCGCGATACCTCTGTCTACTCGTTGTCCGTGAGCTCCGCAGAGCGCCTGAACAACGCGAATTCGCTCAAGATCGTCGGTAAATCCGCCGGCTCCTCGGGCAGCGACCTCACCTTCTACACATCCACAAACTACGGCTACGGCGACGGCTACAGCACCGCCGGGCTGGTGGGCGATAACAAGGATATGACCCTGCGCTTCATGGCAAAGTCTTCTGTTGAAGGCGCGACCATGTACATCCGCTGGGGCTTCAGCAGCTCCTACGAATCCGTCGACCTCACAACAGAGTGGAAGACCTACTATGTGAGCGTTCCGAAGAATCGCTACAACGGCTCCGCGCTGCATCCGTTCTTTGATACAGCCGGCACCTTCTATCTCAACTCATTGACCCTGGGCGACGACTTCAACACCAACGTCGTTGCAGAGCCCGAGGATTGGGCTTGCTCCGAAGAGCTCGTCGCGAGAGGCGGACGCATCAGCCGCCTGCCCGTGCCTCACAGAGACGGATATACCTTCACCGGCTGGTACACGGCAGCCGAGGGCGGCGATCAGGTCACCTCAACCACCGTTATCGAAGAGAGCCGCCTCAGGCTCTATGCTCACTGGAGCAAGGACGTCTCCTACACCCCCGTCAAGACCGTCAGCAGCAACGGAGCTGTACGACAACGTCATGGGCTGGGAAGACGCCGCGAGCTTCTGCGAGGCTATGGGCGGTCATCTTGTCACCATAGACAACGCCTCCGAGAACGCCCTCGCGTATTCTATGATCAACGACCGTCAGGGCTACTGCTGGATCGGTCTGAGCTACAATACATCCTATGGACAGTGGCAGTGGGTCACCGGTGAGAACACCTCGTACAAAAACTGGTACAAGTCGAGCTACGGCACCGACGACTCGGGCGAATACTACGCCATGATGTACCCGATGGATCTGGGCACCACGCCGTATGCATCCAAGTGGGACAAGTGCGTGGGCAGCGATTATCACTGCTCCTACTACGGCTACTACAACTCCTTCTTTATCTGCGAGTATGACGAAGCAACTCTGCTCGGCGACGCCGACTGCAACGGCTGGGTTGAGTCTGTTGACGCAACCTTTATCCAGCGTGTTATTGCCGAGGCGGTCTCCGACGGCGAGGCTATCCGCACACGCGGCGACGTCGACGGCGACGGCTGGCTGAGCATCATAGACGCGGGTTGGATACAGCGCTACTTTGCCGATATGTACACGCCGTATAAGATAGGCGAGGTCAAGAGCGCATAAATCTGCTTGACACACTTCGATCATCGTGCTAATATAATAAAGCAAGGGATGATCCCTGTACAATCGAATACATCTTCGGGGTAGGGTGAGATTCCCGACCGGCAGTATAGTCTGCGAGCCGTCACAGCGACGGCATGACACGGTGAGATTCCGTGACCGACGGTAAAGTCCGGATGAGAGAAGATACAGCGTATGATAAACAATGCTCCGCAGGTGAAGACCGGCGGAGCTTTTGATTTAAAAGCAGTCATTGCGAGGGGCGCGAAAAACTAAGGTTGAGATTATCACGTCGGAATTTTGTTCCTCCTCATAATGACAATTAGTATGCGCCCCATGGCGTTCCAACATAATAATAGTATTTCAACAACGAAAGAGGAGATTCATTATGACTGACAAATCCAACGAACGGCTCAGGTCGCTGCTTTGCATGGCTATGCTCGCGGCTCTTGCGATAGTGGCGGATATTTTCCTGCGCATACCCGGCATAGGCGGCTTTCTGACCTACGAACCCAAGGACGTTATACTCACTATAGGCGGCTTCATTTTCGGAGCCGTACCCGGCATAATCATGTCGCTGATCGTCTGCCTTGTCGAGATGGTCACCGTCAGCACCACGGGACCCATCGGACTGCTGATGAACTTTTTGTCGAGCGCTGTGTTCGTCGGCGTGAGCGCTGTGATCTACAGCCGCAAAAAGACCCTGTCGCGCGCGATAATCGGACTCGTCGCAGGATCGCTTGCGATGACAGCTATAATGCTTTTATGGAATTATATCATCACTCCTGTGTACATGAACGTGCCTCGTGAGGCGGTCGTTCAGATGATCCTCCCCCTGCTGCTGCCGTTCAATCTGCTCAAGGCGGCGCTCAACTCGGTGCTGGTGCTGTTTTTGTACAAGGGCGTTGTCACGGCGCTGCGCAGGTCGCACCTCATCCCCGAGAGGGAGAGCAACGACGGCGAGAAAAAGAAGATCAACACCGTCCTGCTTATAAGCATCTCGGCGGTGTTGGCGGTCACGCTGGTTCTGGTGATGCTGATCTTCGCAGGTGTTCTGTAAACAAAATATGCATATAATCAGGCTCCCTTTTGATCAAGGGAGCCTCAGCTTGTCGATAAAGACCTGCAGTCATTGCGAGGCTCGCAAGAGCCGTGGCAATCCCACAAATAGAGAATACCTGTATCATTCACATCAAACGGTATTTCCGACAGGGGGATTACCACGTCGGGCAATAATAAGGTAATTTATAGTGCCCTCCTCGTAATGACAATAGGTTTTTCTACAGACTAAGGCTCCCTTTTGATCAAGGGAGCCTTTAAACTGTAGAAATGCTTTATAATAAAAGTGGGGCGGTCGTCACTCGGTCGTCACTCGGTCGTCACTCGGTCGTCGCTCGGTCGTCAGTCGGTCGTCACTCTAAAGCCGCATAAACACTGGGTTTTCTCTGTGTGACGACCATGACGACCTGAATATTTAAAAAAATAAATTGTAGTAGAGAGTATGCAGGTTGAACGAAAAAAGTTTATATTGCCTCGGTCGTCATAGTCGTCGGTCGTCACTTATCCAACGGTTATCAGCCGTAGGCTTGCTCCCAACCTGATTCATGCTGTTTTCAGTGTTAATGATGCTTTCTCATATCATTCATTCATCAGCTTGTCTACAGCCTTTTCTACTTCCTTCATATCGGCTGTAGGCTCGAAGCGCGCCACCACGTTGCCCTGACGGTTTACGAGGAACTTGGTGAAGTTCCACTTGATGTCGGGGCTGTTTTTGTAGTCCTTGTCAGCCTGCTTAGCCATCGCCTTCATCGCTATAGCTGCAACGCCCTTGCCGAAGCCCTCAAAGCCCTTCTGCGATTTGAGATAGGTGTACAGCGGCAGCTCGTTCTCGCCGTTGACGTCGCTCTTCTTCATCTGGGGGAACTGCGTGTTGTATTTGAGCGTGCCCTTCCCTTGTATTCGGATAGGGGATATGCGTTGCCTTTGCGGTCGTAGAGTGTGAAATCGTAGATGTCTGACATAGTATTACCTCCTGTATGGTTTGTGGTTAGTGGTAAGTGGTTAGTGGTTAGTGGCTAGCGGTCAGTGGCTAGTGGTTAGTGATTAGTGGACAGTCACGGGACACGTGGTCAGGCGTTCTATCTAAACGTTGCGATTTGAGAATCTTCTGCAAAAATCAACGCTGCATAGTGCACGGTCTGTCGCTTTATCCAGACGCAGTGAGTTATGAAACGTCTGACATAATCAAGCGAAACAGTATGGTGTACTAAAAGATCAGTCTGAAATATCGCTGTCGAGGGTTACGCAGAAGCGATATTGAGGATACTTCTTTTGCAGGTCTGCCACGACCTGCTCATACAGCGCGTGCCTGTCCTTTTCATCAAAGCTGATGATGATGTCGAAGGTCACGGTTGAGGCAGCCTTGTCGAGGTTGAAGCCGTGTATCTGCAGTATACGCGGATCGGCTCTGAGCTCGTCGTTGATGGCGTGGAAGAGCTCGTCGGTCTCTGGGTCTGAGAGATTGACCGAGTAGATGGATATGCCGGTCAGCGCCACGCCGTATTTAGCGTAGATATCCGCAGACATCCGGCGTTCGAGAGCGTCGAGCTCCGGGGCGGTCATGGTGTAGGGTACCTCGATATGTACCGAGCCTACAAGCATCTCGGGGCCGTAGCTGTGCAGGATAAGGTCGTATGCTCCGCTGACCCCTGCGTAAGAGCTGAGCTCGCGCTTTATATCCCGGCTGAGCTCGTTATCTATGCGCTCGCCCAGGATGCGGGATATGGATTCTCTGAGCATATCTATACCGCTCTTGATGATGTACAGCGAGATAAGCACGCCGAGGTACGCTTCAAGCGATACGCCCCAGATAAGATAGATTATCGCCGCCGCAAGAACAGAGCCGGAGATCACCGCGTCGAGCAGGGCGTCCTTGCCGGAGGCTCTCAGCGCGTCCGAGTTGACTCGCTTGCCGGTATTCTGTACATACAGGCCGAGGATTATCTTCACCGGAACAGCCACAGAGATAACTATCAGCGCTGCTGTGCCGTAGTCGGGCAGCTCGGGCTGTATTATCTTCTTGACAGATTCGATAAGCGAGGTTATACCTGCGTACAGGATGATTACCGATATCGTGATCGCGGTGAGGTATTCTACCCGTCCGTGACCGAGGGGATGTTTTTTATCGGCGGGCTTTGCCGAGAGCTTTGCCCCGATGATGGTGATGACCGACGACAGCGCGTCGCTCAGGTTGTTGACCGCGTCGAGTACGACCGCGATAGAGTTGGATAAGAGACCCACCGCCGCCTTGAAGCCGGCTAAAAGGATATTGACGATGATGCCGACTATACCGGTGCGGATGATCACTCTTTGTCTGTCCATGATAAGCCCTCCTTCAGCAGATGGTACAGCATCGTATACAGGCTCGCCGCTTCGCTCTCCTCCATACGTATGCAGGAGCCGACCTTAAGCGGGATATCCTTGGCTCTCTCTTTAAGAGCCCTGCCCTCGTCGGTGAGGGTCACTACTACCACGCGCTCATCGGCTTTGTCGCGGGTCCGGCTGATATGGCCGGCGGCTTCGAGCTTTTTTAGCAGGGGGGTGAGGGTGCCGTTATCGAGGTACAGCCTCCTGCCCAGATCCCCTACAGGGATACCGTCGCGCTCCCAAAGCACGAGAAAAAACCTGCCTTGACGCCGCGTAAAGCGGAAAACAAAGCTGATTATCCAGCCTGAGCATTTCATCATAGTTTACATCGCTCATACCAAGCCCTCCTTCCGTTTGATGATATTATATTTGATAAAATATAATTTGTCAATACCTTTTTTATTTTTTTCTTGCACATTTCTTTTCTTTCATTTATAATAGGTACTCGGATCTTTCATTTATTATTGGAAATCGGGAAAGAGGGATCATATGGGCAAGGCTCTGAATCATTTCAAAACCATCACGCGCCATCGTCATCAGGTGATAAAAAACTGCTTCAGGGCAGGTATACCGTGGCAGGGCTTGAAGCACGATCTTTCAAAGTATTCTCCGACAGAGTTCCTTCAAGGCGCGCG
>ONPE01000215.1:0-1273 GCA_900319615.1 uncultured Eubacteriales bacterium | reverse complement strand
CGCAACCGCCACCACTTCGAGTACTGGACGGATTACTCAGCCGCCGATAAGAAGATAATCCCCATCGAGATGCCAAAGCGCTTTGTGGTCGAGATGTTCTGCGACCGCGTCGCCGCAAGCAAGATATATCAAAAGGAAAAGTACACCGATAAAAGCCCCCTTGAATACTTCATCAACGGAAAGCACAGGCGCATGGGGATGATTCACCCGGCAACCTCCGACCTGATCGAGGATTATCTTACGCACCTTGCGAACGACGGGGAAGAAAAGACCTTCGCCTATCTTCGTGAAGAGATAAGGCGCGATAAAGAGGAGCGAAAGCTCGGGAAGAAGGCGATCAAAAATGCCCGATAACATCGACGAGCTCGCCGTAAAGCAGCGCACCCTGACCGTCAACCGAGTGGCTCTGCGGATGAAGCAGTACCATCACGGAGATCCCGATAAGGTACAGCACTTTGTGCGGGTATATACTCTCGCGAAATCCATCGGAGAGCTCGAGCACCTCAGCGACGAGGAGCAGCTCGACCTTGAGCTTGCCGCCGTGGTGCACAACATAGACGAGGACGATCCCATCCCCGTCGTGCGCGATCTGCTGCGCGACTGCGGGATTAACGACGCCGTGAATATGCGCGTCTGCCATATGGTGGAGAACGACGAGAACTACGACCACATCTCTACCCTCGATCACCAGATACTCATAGAGGCTAAGCTGATCGTGGACTTTAAGGAGCACAACACCCCCGAGAAAGAGATGATACGTATGGCGGAGGATGTTTTCCTAACCAACACAGGCAAGCTGTTTTTGAAGCGTGCCTTCCGTCTGTGATCCGCGAGGTATTTTTTATTATGGGGAGATCACCCCAAGTAAATGCCGATTAATTTGACGTAACAATAACTGTGTCATTGCGAGGGCTTTAGCCCGTGGCAATCCCTTTGTTATTAATGGCTTGAACAGTGAGGTTCTGCTCCTATCAGGGGGTTTCCCACGGTCGCACGACACCCATGTCGGCGCTCCCTCGGAATGACAACGAATACGAAAACTGCATTAATCGACAGTTACCCAAGGGGAGAAGGTTTTGACAAATATCCCGGCGCCGTGATCTTTCTTACCTATGATAAGATCAAGTATTACAGTATGGCATAATAAGCCGCACGCGGCCGCGCGCGGCAAAGAGCGGCCAAACAAAATGTTTGTTATCATTAAAATTTGTGCGATTTGGCGGTCAAATCAGCAAAATGTATAAAAATCATCGGCTTTTCCTGTAAAAATATA
>ONPE01000216.1 GCA_900319615.1 uncultured Eubacteriales bacterium | reverse complement strand
CTTCTTGACAGGTCGATTTTATGTCATATCTCACAAAAATTCCTCGATTTTTTGCATGATTAGTCAAATCTAAATTCTTGACTATTGCACTTTAATATAGTAAAATATAGTTTACGTGATACGCGGGTGTTGATTTTTGACGTCAAGACCTGCATATCGTAATGAAAGGAGACGTAGAACAAATGGAATTATATCTTGTAATTGCCGTTTTCGTAGGCTCTCTGCTAGCGCTGGGTTTTGCGCTTATCATGGCAAAGCGTGTTTTGAGCTTTGACGAAGGCACCGAAAAGATGAAAAAGATTTCAGCCTCCATCCGCTCCGGCGCGAACGCATATCTGAAAAGGCAGTACACCATCGTTGCTATTTTCTTTGCGGTATTGTTCGTGATCTTAGGCGTGATGTCGATCGTCGGACTGCTGACTCCCTTTGTACCCTTCGCCTTTATCACGGGCGGATTCTTCTCGGGTCTCTCGGGCTTCATCGGCATGAAGATCGCTACGGCGGCAAACGCGCGTACAGCTAACGCCTGCCGCACCGGGCTGAACAAGGGTCTCAGGGTCGCTTTCTCGGCGGGCTCGGTCATGGGCTTCACCGTTGTAGGTCTGGGACTGCTCGATATCTCGATCTGGTTCACCCTGTTAAAGTTTGTATTCAATAGAGACGCTGCCGAGATCACCTCAGCTATGCTGACCTTCGGCATGGGCGCGTCATCCATGGCGCTGTTTGCCCGTGTAGGCGGCGGTATCTTCACCAAGGCTGCCGACGTAGGCGCCGACCTCGTAGGTAAGGTAGAGGCAGGCATCCCCGAGGACGATCCCCGTAACCCTGCCGTTATCGCAGATAACGTAGGCGACAACGTAGGCGACGTCGCCGGTATGGGCGCCGACCTGTATGAGAGCTATGTTGGCTCCGTTATCTCCTGCTCTGCTCTCGGCGTTGCCGCGTTCAACGAACAGGGCATGGGCTTCCAGGCTATGGCTATCCCCATGATCATGGCGGCTCTGGGTATCCTGTGCTCGATCATCGGTACCTTCTTTGTACGCACCGGTGAAAAGACCGAGCAGAAGCTCCTTTTGAAGGCGCTCTCACGCGGTACCAATCTTGCAGCTATACTGATCGCCATCGCAGCCTTCCCGCTGATCTGGTTCATCCTCGGTAAGGAAAACTGGATGCTGTACTTCGCGGTACTCGCGGGTCTGATCGCGGGCGTTCTTATCGGTAAGGCAACCGAATATTTCACATCAGATACATATAAACCCACCAAAAACCTCGCGTCCAAATCCGAGACAGGCTCCGCCACCATCATCATCGGCGGTCTCGGCTTAGGTATGCTTTCCACAGCTATCCCGATCATCATCGTCGGCATCGCTGTTCTGGTAGCGTTCTTCGTATCCGGCGGTACTCTGCAGGCTCCCCAGATGGGTCTGTACGGCATCGCTCTGGCGGCTGTAGGTATGCTGTCCACCCTGGGCATCACCCTCGCTACCGACGCATACGGCCCCGTTGCGGATAACGCAGGCGGCATCGCAGAGATGAGCGGCCTCGAGCCCGAGGTTCGCGAGCGTACAGACGCCCTCGATTCTCTGGGCAACACCACCGCCGCTACCGGCAAGGGCTTCGCTATAGGCTCCGCTGCGCTCACCGCGCTGGCTCTGATCGCCTCTTATATCGACAAGATCAAGAGCATGCCCGCAGCCGGCGAGATCTCTTACGACAGCTTCAGCGTTATGAATCCGCTGGTTCTGATCGGTCTGTTCATCGGCGCTTGTCTGCCGTTCGTATTCGCGGCGCTGACCATGGACGCCGTCGGCAGAGCTGCACAGAGCGTCGTTATCGAGGTTCGCCGTCAGTTCAAGACCATCAAGGGTCTTATGGAAGGCAAGGCGGATCCCGACTACGCAAAGTGCGTTGATATGTGCTCGCGCTCTTCTCTTAAAGAGATGATCCTGCCCACCATCATCGCGGTAGTCGTACCGGTCATCGTAGGCTTGGTTCTGGGCTTCTACGGCGTTGTAGGTATGCTTGCAGGCGCTACTGCATCGGGCTTCCTCATGGCTATCTTCATGAGCAACTCCGGCGGCGCGTGGGATAACGCGAAGAAGTATATCGAAGCCGGTCATCACGGCGGCAAGGGCTCCGATCAGCACAAGGCTGCTGTCGTGGGCGACACCGTAGGCGATCCCTTCAAGGATACCTCGGGCCCCTCGATCAACATCCTCATCAAGCTGCTGTCGATGGTCTCCATCGTATTTGCGGCGCTGGTCGTACAGTTCCATCTGCTTGGCTGATACTTGATCAAATATGCGGAGAGTATGTGTAAAAGCATACTCTCCTTTCTTTTTGTTCGAACACTCTTTGCTCCGAAATCCGCTATAATTCTCTGTAAAAAATATAACCGGATGAACGTGCCGTACACAAGATTTAGTGCTTTTTAGTTTATTTTTCTCCAAAATATATTAAAAATCGCTTTATTTTCAAAGGGGAATTAACGGTTACAAAGTGATACATTTTTTGTTCCGAAAGGAATTAACCGTTAATAAACTGATATGAAATAACTGTTCGAATAAGAAAAGGAGACGATCGTATGAAAATCAATGTCAGCGGTGAACACGTATCAGAAAAAATCATCAATATGTATGTGCATGAGCTTGTGAAAGCCCACCCCGATAAGAACATCAGCTCGGTGGATATCTTTGTGGAGGGCGACAGCCTTAAGGTACGCATGATGCACGACCTTGACCGAGCCGGTTGAAGGGCGAGCGGAGAAACAGAACCGCCCGAATCAGATAAATCACAACAGGAGGATTGAATGGCTATCCTCCTTTCAAGATTTCCGTCGCTTTATTGCGACGGTTTTCTTATGCAAAAAAACCGACCTTTCTGCCGCTCCAAACTGTATTTACACCAAGGGGATTACCGCGTCGGGATATGGCAATCCCACAAAGCGGCGCACCGCCTTTTTTATCACATCAAACGGAATTTACGACAGGGGGATTACCGTGTCGGGGAATAAATAAGGTTGAGATTGCCACGGAACGCATTCCGGATTGTCATTGCGAGGAGAAACATGGTTTCGACGTGGCAATCTCCACCTTAACCTTTGCGTTCCTCGCAATGACTTTTTGAATAACATATGGGTTTTTGCTCCGAAATCTATTTTGCACAAAAATTTTTTTCGATTTTTTATTTGTTTATTCTAACCCGATCTGATTCTGTTTTGATATCAGCACAAGCATAGAGAGGTACGGATGTATAGCAATATTATCTTTGATTTATACGGAACGCTGATAGATATCCGCACGGATGAGTACTCGCTGGACTTCTGGCGCAGAGCCGTACAGGTGTTCGCCATGGGCGGAGCTTCGTTCAGCCCCGGCGAGCTGCGCACAGCCTACAAGAGGTATGTCGGGCGCGCTTACCGTGTGCAGCGCCTGAAGTATCCCACCTGCCGATATATCGACATCGACCTGCTCAAGGTCTTTGAAAAGCTCTTTGCGATAAAGGGCGTCCACCCCGATATCAAGCAGCTGCGCGACTCAGCATACAAGTTCCGCAAGGCGTCTACAGAGCACATAAAGCTGTACGACGGCGTTATCGGGCTGCTCGAAGGGCTCAAAGCCGCCGGCAAGGGTATCTACCTGCTCTCAAACGCGCAGGAGAGCTTCACCGTGCCCGAGATGGAGGAGCTGGGTATACTCGGCTACTTCGACGGTATCATGATAAGCTCCGAGGAGGGCTTGTGCAAACCACAGCGCCAGTTCTTTGAGCGTCTTTTGGAAAAGTACCGTCTGCGCCCCGAGGATTGCCTCATGGTCGGCAACGACAAGACCTCCGATATGCTGGGCGCGAACAACGTCGGCATAGACGGCCTGTACATCCATCAGGACATCAGCCCCGAGGTCACCGACGAGAG
>ONPE01000218.1 GCA_900319615.1 uncultured Eubacteriales bacterium | reverse complement strand
CGCAGAAAAACCTTTCGTCATTCCGAGGAGGGCACTACAAAATACCTTATTATTGCCCGACGTGGGAATCCCCTTCCTCCTGCAACCGGTCGTAATGACAAGGGGATTGCCACGCCCCTAAAGGGGCTCGCAATGACATTTTTTTACAAAAAAACACACGCCTCATATGAAGCGTGTGCTTTTCGGGGAAAAGATCATTATGTGAATGATGTTGTTATCTTTGGAAGCCGCCGGGCATGGCGCCGGGATCACCCATGCCGCCGTTGGTGTAGACTGTGCCGCCGTTGAGCTGACCCTGACCGTCGAAGTCGAACGGAGACTGACCGTTCACGTTGACGGTACCGCCGTTGATGATGAGGTCGCCGTTGGAGTCGATGCCGTCGGTATCGCCCTGACCCATATTCACGGTAAGGTTGCCGTCGTTGATCTCGATCTTCACGTTATATGCGGTGGATTTTGTCGTGGCATTCACGCCGTCGTCGGATGCCGTGATGTTGATATCGCCGCCGTTGAGCTGGACAAATGTACCTTCAAGACCCTCGGTGGAATTGATGTTCAATGTACCGCCGTCGATCTGGAGCACGGTGGTAGCCTGTACGCCGTCGCCGCCTGCGATGATATCAAAGGTGCCGCCGCAGATGTAGATATATCCTGCAGTATTATCCTCGTCGTTCTCGGCGTGGAAAGCGTCCTTATCGGTGTTCACAGTGATCTTGCCGTCGGCTACTGCTATCGAATCGTTAGCTTCAAAGCCGTCTGCTGCGCAATCCACGGTGATCGTACCGCCGGTGATCTTCAGATCATCCTTGGATGAAACGCCGTTTTCGGAGGAGTAGACGGTCAGAGCGCCCAGACCGTTGAGGACAAGATCGTCCTTGGAGAAGATAGCGGCGTCGGTGTTTGTGTCGCCGTCGGAAGTAAATGCGCCTGTTACCGAAACGGTATTATCGCTGCCGGATGCAGTGGTAACAAAGACCTTATCTGCACTCTTGACATAGATAGCAGGCTTGCTTGTGTTGGTGATATCCACGCCGTTGAGGACGATCTGCACCTTGTCCTCGCTTGCTGCGTCGACGATGATGCTCATTTCCTTTGCCGTGCCCGTAAAGACATACACGCCTGCCGAGTCGATGGTGATATCGGTGTTATCGGCTACGGTGTAGCTCTTAGCCTCAGACAGATCAGCCGTCTGGGTAAGGTCGCGGTCGGTGAAGATCTCGCTGCCGTTGAGCTCGCCGTTTGCGTATGTATTAACGGTGGTCACGACCTCTGCAGCGCTGCTGTTTGTCTGAGCTGCCTTTTGGGTCGCAGCCTCGGTAGCGGCTGTCTGTGTGACCGAAACGCCCGTGCTGTCGGTGCTTGTTTTCTTTATTACGTCACCGTCGCTGCAAGCTGCGAGCGAAGCTGTGATCATAGCTGCCAATATCAAAACTAATAATTTCTTCTTCATAAGTATACCTCCTGCAGCCGATTTTCTCGGCGTTGTTTTTGATTACAGCCATATAATAACCTGTCAATATGTTTTTCACGTGACAGAAATATGAAAACTATGTGAAAGACACGCGTGTCTTTTTGTCCGCCTGACACGCGTGTCTTTTTCCGCCTTTTGGGAGGTTTCATTGTACTTTTCGGTTCATCAACGGCGGGTCACACGAAGTGATATATGAATCCTGCATTTCGATCACAAGATGCAAAATAACATTGATTCTCGGTACGTCGCAAGCGCCGTACCCTACAACTCTATATGAAATACCGCCGGTATTACATAAAAGTATAACGTATAAAGACACGCCTTGACAAATACGCCTATTTATATGATAATACAATCATCAACAAGCTCAGGGTGTAAGCATGAAAAAACCGACAAAGCTGCCGATCAAAATTATCGGACACATCAAATATTTTCTGAATAAATGCTCACGCGATAACATATCGGCCATCGCGGGACAGTCGGCGTTCTTCCTGATACTGTCGTTCGTGCCGTTCGTGATGTTCCTCATCGCGATGGCGGTGCTTCTGTTCGGCGATCCGTCACGGTTCAAGCCGGATGACAACAGCCTGTTGACAAGGCTGATCGAGTATCTGTACGAGTCCTTCTCCAAGTCGACCCATGCCGTATGGATCTCGGCTATCATCGCCCTGTGGTCAGCCGGCAAGGGTATGTACATCATCACCGACGGTATCCTGCGCATCTACCGCCTGCCGATAAAGGGGCTGTGGGTCGTCAGGCGCATCTACGCTATGGGCTACACGATAGTCATGATGATCCTGCTGCTTATCAGCTTCGCTTTCGTCATCCTGAACTCGATGCTGACCTTCCTTCTCAGCGACGAGGTCAGGAAGCTCCCCGGCGTGACCTACACCCTGTACGCTCTGCGGTATGTGCTCATCATCATCGTGCTCTCGGTAGCGATGACCTTTGCGCTCAAGATGTTCCTCTATCTCAGGCTCGAAAACAAACAGTACTGCAAATTCAAGGTGCTGTTCCCCGGTATGCTGTTCACCAACATAGCGTGGGTGGTGCTGAACATAGGCATGAACATATATCTCAGCTACTTCGGCTCCTCGCTGTACGGTCAGCTGGGCGCGATAATCTATATGCTGATGTGGATATACTTCTCGATTTATCTGCTGCTGTACGGCATACAGATCGACTATATTTACCGTGAAGCCTTCTTGCGGTTCAGTTTAAAAAACCTGTTCAAACCAAAGGACAAAAAGCCAAAATCAAACGACAAAAAGAAAGCATAAAACTCCCCTTGCGGCTTTGCATACCGCAAGGGGTTCGTTTTTCAATACTATATTATTTTTTGATCCTCTTGTTTTACTATATTATTTTTTGATCCTCTTGTTTTTTTCGCAGATCTGCTTCGATACCTTGTCTGTACTTCTCATAGCCGTCGACTATCTCCATAAAGGTTCGCGGAGTGTAATCCATATACGGCAGCATACAGCCGACGTTGATCATATTGCACTTGCAGTTATGACGCTCATAGTAACGTCGCCACTCCTCGGTCATATCCCACTCGGCGCTCATGTGCACGTGAGCGTACAGATGATACCATCCGGCAAAATGACTGTTGAAGGATGGTATAGGATAATGACACAGCACCATTCGCTTGCCCTTGCAGATACGCAGCTCCTTATAATCGACGATCTCTTCAAAACGCGAGGCACAGTCGGTGTTCCTGACCGTCCGCTTGTCGTGGTTGCCGACGATCAGCTTCTTTGTACCGTTGAGCGAATCGAGTATCTTTGCCGTCGTCTTGGGGCCGTGCCAGCTGAGATCGCCCAGTATCCACACGGTATCGTCGTCCCTTACGACGCTGTTCCATCGCCTGATGATCTCTTCGTCGTTCTCTTCGACGGACGAAAACGGTCTGCCGTCGAATTCCAGACACTTTGCATGACCGAAATGAAGATCGGCGATAAAGTATGTTTCCATACGCGCTTATTCGGGTATACCGAGCGCTATATCGGGCTCATAAGCCGGCATCAGCCTGAGCTTGAACAGGTTGATCTTGTGCTTATGATCTATCAGCGCCTTGTGCTCCTGATCCTCTATCTCGCCGGTGCGGATATAGCGGTCGAGCTCGGCGTAGGTGAAGCCGAGATTATCCTCGTCGGTCTTGCCGCAGAGTCCGTCCGACGGCACCTTATCGACCAGCTCGGACGGCAGCCCGAGCAATCTGCCTATCTGCTTGACCTCGTCGACAGTCAGATGCGAGCACGGGCTGAAATCGCCCACGCTGTCGCCGTAGCGCGTGGAATAACCCACCCAATCCTCGGAGAGATTGCAGGTATTTGCGACTCTTCCGTTATGGCTCTGCGATACCGCATAAAGCGTCGCCATGCGGATACGCGGCGGCAGATTCTGCACCGTCTGTGCGGTCGGCTCAAAGGGCAGCTGCTTTATCACGCCATCGTAAGCGTCTTTGATATTGATGATATAATGCTTTATCCCGAGGGTATCGACCAGCAGCTGAGCCTTGTCGATATCCGACTGCTCGCCGTTGGGCATCAAAACGCCGATGACCCTATCTTTGCCGAGAGCCGCGACGCACAGAGCCGCGACGACGGAGCTGTCCTTACCGCCCGAGATACCGATAACGGCGTTGCAGCCCTTGCCGTTCTCCTCAAAAAAGTCGCGTATCCACTGCACGCACTCATCCTTTATCCTTACAGCATCAAACATGATATTACCTCGCTTCCGTTAATTTCACACATAGGATAGCACAAAATCCGCACATATGTCAATACGGCGATAATTATTCTCCAAAAGAAAAACGGAGCTGCGAACAGCCCCGTTTATATCAGTCATTCAATTTGCAACAAGATTAGGATTCTTCACCTTACGGGCACAGACGACGAAGCGGCCGTCCTCGGTGTGATAGTTACAGGTCGAGAGAGTGATGATATCGTCGCCGAACACCGGTGTGATGCCGGTATCGTAGATAGCAGCCTGCTTGACGTTATAGATAAATTCGTTGAAATCCATCTCGGTCTTGAGGGTCTTGTACTCGTAGTACTTGAACACACCGGTCTCTTTCTTGT
>ONPE01000220.1 GCA_900319615.1 uncultured Eubacteriales bacterium | reverse complement strand
TTCCGCAACGCCAGCCGCGTTATCATGGATAACATCAAGCAGCTGCGCGAGGATGACAAGGCGATGGTCGAGGCGAAAAATGGCTGAGATAACCGTCGCGAAGTCCGCAGGCTTCTGCTTCGGCGTCAACCGCGCCGTAGATATAGCCTTCAAGGTCGCCCGTGAAAAGCAGGGCGGCTGTACCTTAGGGCCCATCATCCACAACAAGGAGCTCGTGCGCGAGCTGGAGGACAGGGGAGTAGTGTCCGTAGCCTCCATCGAGGAGATAAACGGCAGAGAGCCCGTCATCATCCGCTCGCACGGGGTCAAGCGCTCGGTCTATGAGCAGCTCAGGTCTATGGGGCTTGAGTACATCGACGCTACCTGCCCCTTTGTGTCGAAGATTCACCGTATCGTATATGAGAGGAGCAGCACGGGGGACGTCATCCTGATAGCCGGCGACGAGAATCACCCCGAGGTTCAGGGCATACTCTCCAACTGCGTGAGCGAGTATCATATCTTCAACAGCGAGAGCGATCTGGAGGAAATCGCAAAAATAATTCCTCCTGAGAAAAATAACGGCGTCAGTGTGGTCGCTCAGACGACTTTTAACGAAAAAACTTGGAAAAATTGTATAAAATTTTTGAAAAAACTATATACAAATGCCAAAATCTTTGATACAATATGTAATGCTACGTCAAAGAGACAGGCGGAGGCGCACGAATTGTCCAAGGTCAGCGACTGTATGATAATCATAGGCGACCGCTCCAGTTCCAATACAAACAAGCTGTATACCATTTGTAAAAGCAACTGCGAGCGCACCTATATGATAGAGACAGCCGCCGAGCTCGACAGCTCGATGACAGCCGGCGCCTTATCTATCGGCGTAACAGCCGGCGCTTCTACACCGGAAAGGATAATAAAGGAGGTACTGGATACAATGAGTGAGAACACCACATCCAGCGTAAACGAAAACGAGAACTTTGAGGAGATGTTAGAAGAATCTCTGAAGAGTCTGAATACTAATGAAAGGGTTATGGGTACTGTCGCGAGCATCACTCCCAACGAAGTGTATGTCGAAGTAGACGGCAGGAAGCAGACTGGCTTTATCCCATTTGACGAGTTATCATCCACTCCGATTCAGAGCGCCGATGAAGTTGTCAAGGTCGGCGATCGTGTAGAACTGCTTATTATGAAGACCAACGACGTTGAGGGTACCATCATGCTCTCCAAGCGCAGAGTCGACGCCCAGAAGGGCTTTGAAGAGCTGCAGAAGGCTTATGACGAGAAGCAGGTCCTCAGCGGTCTTGTCACCGAGGTCGTATCCGGCGGCGTTATCGTCGTCTCCAACGACATCAGAGTATTTGTCCCTGCATCCCAGGCTACCCTCGAGCGCGACGCAGATCTCGAGGATCTCAAGGGCAAGGAAGTCAAGTTCCGTCTGATCGAGCTCTCTCAGCGCGGCAGAAGGAAGAAGATCATCGGCTCCATCAAGAGCGTCCTCCGCGACGAGGTCGCAGCCAAGCGCGCAGAGTTCTGGGAGAACTGCGAGGTCGGTAAGGTATACACCGGCGTTGTACGCACCCTCACATCCTACGGCGCATTCGTCGATTTAGGCGGCGTCTCCGGTATGATCCACATCAGCGAGCTGAGCTGGCTGCGCATCAAGCACCCCAGCGAGGTCGTCAACGTAGGCGATACCGTAGAGGTATATATCAAGGACATCAACCCCGAGACAAAGAAGATCTCCCTCGGCTACAAGAAGACCGAGGACAATCCGTGGGCTATCCTCGAGAGAGATTATCCCGTGGGCACAGTTGTCAAGGCTAAGGTCGTCGGTCTGACCGCTTTCGGCGCGTTCGCCAACATCATCCCCGGCATCGACGGTCTTATCCACATCTCTCAGATCTCCAACAAGCGCATCGAGAAGCCCGCTGACGAGCTTTCCATAGGCGACGAGGTCGAGGCTAAGATCACGGGTATCGACTTTGAGAAGAAGCGCGTGAGCCTTTCTATCCGCGCTCTGCTCCCCGAGTCTGCTCCCGCAGCAGCTGTTGAGCCCGCCGTCGAAGAGGACGAGGTCGTAGCTGTTATCGAGCCCGACGCCGAGCCTGTCATCCGCGAGCTTGCCGACGAGGTACCCGCTGAGGCTGATGCAGCCGTTGAAGAGGCTGTCGCCGAGGCAGAGGCTCCCGCAGCCGACGCTGAATAATTGATCATTTGACGGGCATCCTCCGGGGTGCCCGTTTTTGTTTTTCCATTAGTCATTGCGAAGCCCTTTAGGGCTGTGGCAATCTCAACCAATAATAAACAGTCATTGCGAAGGGCTCAAGCTAAGGTTGAGATTCCCACGTCGGAGCGTGGACACGCCCCTCCTCGGAATGACGATTTGTATATGTCTTTCGGCAATCTCAACCGAATAATAACAGTCATTGTGAAGGGCGCAAGTTAAGGTTGAGATTCCCACGTCGGAGCGTGGACACGCCCCTCCTCGGAATGACGATTTGTATGCGCCCTGCGGCGATCTCAACCGAATAATAACAGTCATTGCGAAACCTTGTGTAACTGCCGATTAATGCGATTTTCGTATTCGTCGTCATTCCGAGGGAGCACCGACACGCGTGTCGTGCGACCGTGGGAATCCCCCTGATAGGAGCAGAATCTCACTGTTCAAGCCGGT
>ONPE01000236.1 GCA_900319615.1 uncultured Eubacteriales bacterium | reverse complement strand
CGTCGCCAGACCGAAGATCACATTGCGGGCTTCACTGATCGTGAACAGATTGAATGTTCTGCGCGATTTTATCATCACAAACCTCCTCATAGCCATGATGCGGGATCCGATCGGAGCATACACCATGGGCATTATACATATCGATTATACCAATAAACCCCACTGTTGTCAATTTTTTAATCGTCACTTTCGGGTATTATGTATCAAAAGCACTGAAAATAATTCACAAAAAGAGTGGAAAACATCCAAATAATATGTTACAATATTGATATATATCAAAAAATAGGGATATTCTGCCCTTTTGTGTCACAGACGCCTGTGACCGACCGACATCAACAGTGCCTCAAAAGGGGGATTCGTTATGGCAGAAGAATCGAACTACAAGCAGGAATGGAAGATCGTCAAACAACTCGGCGAGGGCGGCTACGGCAAGGTCTACGAGATCGTGCGCAACCGCTACTCCATCGAGGAGCACCGCGCCTTGAAGGTCATCCGTGTCCCCTCAAGCGACGACGACGTCAAAAAAGTGATGGACGAAGGCATGGACAAGGACGCGACACAGGCGTACTACCGCAGCCTCGTCAACGAGTTCATCAAAGAGATCGCGTTTTTGTCCGAGCTGCGCGGCAGCGCCAACATCGTCACCTATGACGACTACAAGGTCGTCGAGCATGAGGACGGCGTCGGCTACGATATCTTCATCATGATGGAGCTGCTCACCCCGCTGCCCGAATGGATCGAAACGCATCCCCTCACCGACGATACGGTCACAAAGCTCGGCATGGATCTATGCGACGCGCTGAGCCTTTGCCACAGCAAGAACATCCTGCACCGCGATATCAAGGCGGATAACATCTTTGTCGCCAACGACGGCACCTTCAAACTCGGCGATTTCGGCATCGCCCGCACGGTCGAAAAGACCGCCGACGTGCGCACCCGCATCGGCACCAACTCCTACATAGCTCCCGAGGCCTACCGCGGACAGAGCTACGACAGCCGCGCCGACCTCTATTCACTGGGCATCCTGCTCTATCGCCTGCTCAACGATAACCGCAATCCGTTTTTGCCGCCCTACCCCACGCCCGTCACTGTACAGGATCGCGATGAGGCAATGACCAGGCGTTTGATGGGCGATCCCTTCCCCCGACCCGCTCACGGCAGTGACGCGCTGGTCGGCGTGGTACTCAAGGCATGCGCCTATCTGCCGCAGGATCGCTATGATTCCGCCGCAAAAATGAAAAAAGCGCTCCAAGATCCGCCCAAGCCGACTTTCCCGACCGTCGCGGCGGCTAACGCGGCGTCTTATCTCACACAGCGCGCGGATGCAGTCGAGATGCCTTTGCGGTCCAATACCGGAAAGCGCTATCGCCCCGGTGACGAGTATACGTCCGCGCCGTCGCGCCAAATGCCGCGGCAGAACGCATCGTACTATCAGCGCCGTGAAAGCTCCTATCAGGAGCCGTCAAGAGCGCCGTATCCATCTCGCGTAGATGACAGATATGAGCGCCCGATCCGCCGTCGACCCGCCTATGAAGACGACTATGACGACCGTCCCTCCGGGATCAGAGCGGGACTTGCCGTCGTCATCATCCTGATCGTACTGGTGCTCATCGGCGGCGGCGTAACGATCTTCGCCCTGCTCAACCGCGATTCCGCCGACAGCGTTGCGGTGGAGGAGGATCGCTCCGTCACCTCTTCGGTCGGCAACTCGCCGCTGAATCCCGAAAAGACCTTTACTATCCGGGTAAATGTCAAAAACGGCTTCGACACTGCCGTGACACTGCAGGGCTATGCAGACGGAGAAGCCTCGGGTGAAGCGCAGTCTATCACCCAAAGCGGCACCTATGAATTTACCATCGCCTCTCCCAAGGACGCGTCGATCAGCATTATGATCGACAATTCGGAATACTACAGCTGCACGCTCGATTACGCAAGCGGTACGGTCACCAACGAAAACTATAACCCGAATTTCTACAGCTCCCACATCATCTATTGATAAATACCGCGGAGAGCAGTATGATGATAAGCTTAGTCATTTACAGCCGCCTCCTTTTTACCGGAGTCGCAGTCTGTTTTGCCGCAGATCCGAGCCGACGGACAGCCCGCACAGCCGAAGTCCTTTTTCTTTGGCTTGTTGGCGGAGAACTTGTTGACCGCCGCGATCAGCAGTCCGAATACAAAGAATCCGCCGGGAGCCATTGTCAG
>ONPE01000223.1 GCA_900319615.1 uncultured Eubacteriales bacterium | reverse complement strand
GGGAGTATAGCCCTTTTTCTTGTGGATATAGTTGACAAACTCGCGGATACCGCCCTGATAATAGAATACCTTGTCCTTGATATGCTCGGGGTCGCGCTCATCCTTGAGCTCGATATTTACGCCGGCGTTGAGGAAAGCCTGCTCCCTGAGCCTGCGTGCAAGGGTGTCGTAATCGTATACGTCGGTATCCCTGAATATCTCGGGGTCGGCTTTGAAGCGGACTTCTGTACCGCGCTGCTTTGATTTGCCGATCTTCTCAAGGTCGTTGATGATCTTGCCGCGCTCATAGCGCTGGAAGTAGATATTCTCGCCGTCGCATACCCTGACCTCGAGCCACTCCGACAGCGCGTTTACAACAGAGGCGCCGACGCCGTGCAGACCGCCGGATACCTTATATCCGCCGCCGCCGAATTTTCCGCCCGCGTGGAGCACGGTGAATACCACCGTGACGGCAGGCAGACCCATCTTGGAATTTATGCCGACCGGTATACCTCGTCCGTCGTCCTTGACGCGGATGATGTTGCCGGGTAGGATGCTGACGTCGATCTTGTCGCAGTAACCTGCAAGAGCCTCGTCGATGGAGTTATCGACGATCTCGTACACCAGATGGTGCAGACCGCGCTCGCCGGTGGAGCCTATGTACATACCGGGTCGCTTGCGGACAGCCTCCAAGCCTTCGAGCACCTGTATCTCGTCGGCGCCGTACTCGCCCTCGACCTTCGTCATCTTCTCTTCATTCACTTCGTCGGACGTTTCGACGGGGGTTTCGGCGCGCTCCATGAGCTCCTCCACTACCTCTTCTACTGTCCTTATCTCTTCATTATTCTTATCCAATTATATTCCTCCAATTACTTTTGGTTCTCTTTATTTGAATCTTCATCTGTTTTTATAAATCTTGTGAAATACGGTATCAGCAGCATCACGATCAGTATGGCGAGCATCGTTATGATGAACAGCGGTATCAGATCGAGATTTTTCATATTCGTCAGCATAATGATATTCAAGACTACCGCGAGTATTATCGGTATGCCTGCGCCGACTGCTATGCCGGGGAATATCTTCGCCCTGAATTCCTTTTCACAGTGGTAACAGATATTATCTTTATTTCTTATTGCCTTGCCGACGTCTTTGTATCTGTAGATCGTGCCGCAGTGCGGGCATTTAGGTAATCTGAACATCACTTGAACCTGCCTATTTTACCGTCGCGCACGGGCTTCTCACGATTCGCGCCTATTTTCTTCAGATCGCCGACGGGTTTTGTATCGTCAAATTCACCGGAGCTGGATATATTTTCGAATTTATCGAACGGCTTGGTACCGCCGTCGGTATCCTCGATTATCTTTCGCTCTTCCTTTATGGCGTTAAAAATATCGGAGTTTATGGCGGGCTTATAATCCTCGTCGCCGAGCACTATATCATCGACGAACGCCGGAGCTACCTTTGCTGATGAAGCCATGGTCGGGTCGGGATCGACCATCGGAGTATTCACCATCTCGGTATCGTACAAAGAATCCTGGAATTTCTTCTTGGGTCTGAGTCTTACGAATATCGGCGAGAACAGGTAGAATATCAGGAACGGCACCGCCACCAGCAGGATGAAAATCGGATTTTCTCTGTTAGTCATGAACAGGTAAAACCCCATTATAAGCAAAGCTAATACCAGCATACTGAAAAATAACACCCAGATAGTTTTCTTGATATAAACGTTGCTTTCTTTTTTGCACTTTTTGCAGTAGTACTCTCCCCTCCTGCGGACAGTCAGTGCTTTTACATACGATATCTCTTTATCGCAGTAGGGACATCTGCAATTAATCATAATTATCGTTCCTTTCTGTTTAATCCGATAATCAATTAATGATCTATAAACTTCTCCGGTGTAAATTATGGATCAATTTTGTTTGAATTCTCCGCAGCCCCGACACGCTTGTCAAGGGCTTCGCGATGACAATTAAAATAAAAAAACTGTATCAATCTGACATTCTCTTCATCAGAGTAGCTGTATTGAGCGGCGAAAGATAAATCGAGTACTCTCCGCTGAAATCATACAGGATGTAAGACTTTGGCAGCTCGTAGCTGACGTTGACTATCCTGTTTTCTTTTTCACATTCGCTCAGGAATTTTTTTGTATGAGGGCTCACGGTGCTGGTATCGAGGTCGAAGATACCCACGATATTGGCTATCTCTATAGAGGTATCTTTACCGAGATGCAGATATTTCATTCCGATATCACCCCGTTTTCGATATAAAAGACCTTGCCCCTCTTAAGCTGCTCCTTGTTGCTCTCTTCGCAGCAGGTGACGAAGACCTGATAGTCCTCGACCTTGTTCAGCAGAAAATCCTGACGTTTATTATCGAGCTCGGACAAGACGTCGTCAAGCAAAATGACGGGTCGCTCTCCGTTTTTCCTGTATAGCAGATCGGCTTCGCTCAATTTCAAAGAGAGAACAGCCGAACGCTGCTGACCCTGCGAGCCGAAGCGCCGCGCGGATATACCGTTTATCTTGAAGTCGAGATCATCGCGGTGAGGGCCTACCGACGTATATCCCGTGCGATAATCCTCATGCCTCGAGGCTGAAAACTCCCGGCGGAGTTTTTCGCGG
>ONPE01000225.1 GCA_900319615.1 uncultured Eubacteriales bacterium | reverse complement strand
TCGCTACGACGTCGACAATAATCTTGATGCCGTACTTGTCAGCCTCGGTACAAAGGGCCTGCAGGTCGCTGTAGGAGCCGATCTCGTTGCCGATGGTAGCGAAGCCGTTCGGCTGATACAGCCAGTACCACTGGTTCCTGCCGTTGTGAGCCTGCAGGGGAGAGGTTTGTACGCTTGTAAAGCCTGCCGCGGCTATATTGGGCAGCTCCGCCTTGATCTGGTTGAGCGTCCAGCAGAAGCAGTGCAGGATGTTGCCGTCCTGTATGGTCTCGCCGAGACCGTAGTCCACTGCGCCCGTATCGGAGATTTCGGTATCCTGAGCCGCAGCCGGGAATGCCGTGAACGATACGAGCGCCGGGAATGCCGTGAACGATACGAGCATACAAAGTATCAATAACAGACTTATGGTTTTTTTCATCATAGATCGCTCCCTTATTAATAAAAATTCGGATCATATTTTCCTATTCAAATAATATCAAGAAGTTGTCCGGATGTCAACAAATAACTGTCATTTTGCACATATTTATTCATGATAAAACAAAGCCCCGAACGCATGAAGCGCCCGGGGCAGGGGATGGTTCAAAAAATTTACATCAGGGTGCCTGTGATGACGAGCTCGGCTGTGCCGGGGGTCACGATCCATGCGCCTGTTGCCGGATCCTGTTCGTAGGTGGCTGCGGGTACGGTCAGCACGCCTGCAACGGTGCTGAACAGTGCTGTCGCCTCATCATAGGTGTAGTCTGTCGGAGAAGCAAGCGCAGTTCCGTTCAGGGTGACGGAGATACCGCTCAGGGCGGGGGTGAACTCGTCGCTGATGACAGCGTTATCCGCAGCGGTAACGGCGGTATTGCCGCTGTTCTCGACGCGGATGGTGTAGGTGACCGCGCCGTTCTCGGTAACGGGCACGGGTGATATGCTCTTGATGACCGAGAGCTGAGCTTCATCGCTGACGGGCAGCTGATACTGTGCGGATACCGCTGCCTTTGCTGTGCTGTCAGCCGTAACGGTGTTGGTCAGTACCGAGCCTGTGTCAAGCGGCGCGAACTCGTTGACGTCGGCGGCGTAGATGATCGTCGCGTTGCCGCCAGCCGGTACGCTGATACCGGTGATGCTCAGACCGTCCGAAGTGCTGACGGAGGGAGTGGGCTGCAGCACGCCGTTGATATAATACAGCACGCTGCCGTCAACATAGGTCAGCGGCTGTACGGTGCTTTGATCGAAGTCATACGCGCCCAGATCGTCGGTCACGGTGAGATTCGTCGCGTCTGCGGTGCCGTTGTTTATCACGGTGACGGCATATGCTATGCGCTCGCCCGAGCCGTAAGACTCTGCTGCGGCAGCCTTGCTGACGGTGAAAAGCTCTTCCATAACGCCGGAGGCGACGTTTGAGAGCACCGTGCCGCCGTTATAGCTGAGCGACGCCTGATTTGTGAATGTGGTAGCCATGTCATTTTCCTTTCCTTTACTCGGGAGTATCGCTCCCTGATACATTATATGCCCCGTGCAGGATGAAGTGCATATGATAAAAATTTGCTTTGCGCTCTATTTGATTATTGCAATCGTCCGAGCTATGTGCTATGATAAATCTACCGGTAATTATTCTTTCGGGAAAGGATTGATAACATGAAGAAAAGAACATTAGCTTTGGTAATGACCGCGGTTATGCTGCTGTCGGTGATCCTCGCAGGCTGCGGCGGAGCTAAGCCCGCCTCTAAGGAGCTCGACTCTGCGCTTGAAAATGCTCAGACGACCGTGACGGATTTCGCCAGCGGCCAGAGGCGCAACGCCGCTATCTTCACACACAGCCTGTTTGAAAAAGCTCACGAAGCGGCTGAGAAGATCGGCGAAGAGACCTCATCCGACAAGCTCAAGGAAGTCTGCGAAGAGCTGGCTCTCGACAGCGTCACCGTAGCGGACGAGAATAAGATCGTCACCGCGTCTTATCCGCAGGACGAGGTGGGCAAGAAGCTCAAGGAGATCGAAGAGAAAAAGATGTTCTCTGCCATCGCGAGCAACAACGCCATCGAGATGATCACCGATCCCGAGCTCGACACAGAGAGCGGCGCATACAGATATCTGATCGGCGTCAAGCGCGCCGACGGCACCGGCGTAGTTATCACAGAGCTCAAAACCGCCGAGTACGCCGAGGTTTGCGGCGCGAATCTTGCCGAGAAGTGCGGCGAGAACACCGTCATCATCAAAGACGGCGAGGTGCTCAGCTCGACCCTCGAGGGCGTAAAGACAGGCGACGCCGTCGATACCCTCGGTATCTCCTCCGGGGATCTTGAAAAGGGCAGCTTTACAGCCACGGTCAACGGCAAGAGCTATACCTGCAAGGCAGCCGTATCGGGCGATTATACCGTCATCTGTGCAGAGGCAGCATAAATTTGTATAATCAATAAATTGCCGGAGCGTACCGTTTGGTGTGCTCCGGTTTTTTTGTTATTACTCAACCTCATTATCGTCCGATGTGATAATCCCCTTGTCGTAAATAACGTTTGATGTGACAGAAAAGGCGGCGCGCCGCTTTGTGGGATTGCCACGGCTCTTGCGAGCCTCGCAATGACTGCGAATCATCGTCGCCTTCGATTCCAATAGTCTCAGCGCTTTGCAGTAATAGTAAGGCGGCTCAACAGTAACAGTGTCATTACGAGGAGGGCATTACAAATTACCTTATTATCGCCCGACGTGGTAATCCCCTTGTCGTAAATAACGTTTTATGTGACAGAAAAGGCGGCGCGCCGCTTTGTGGGATTGGGCACGTGTGCCTTTATCTTTTCCGGCTAACAGTTAGATATACTTTTCTGAAAGGCGAATAAAGACGCGCGCGTCCTCGCAATGACT
>ONPE01000228.1 GCA_900319615.1 uncultured Eubacteriales bacterium | reverse complement strand
GGGGGTCTCCCCCGTGGGGGAGGTGTCGCGAAGCGACAGAGGGGTGCCGTCTCCGGCTGAGGAAGAGCCCGCCCTCAATTCCTAATTCCTAATTCCTAATTCCTAACTCCTAACTCCTAACTCCTAACCCCTAACTCCTAACTAAGGTATGTTATCGTAAACCCGTCGGGGTAGTACCAGCTGATGTGGGTGCCGCTGTCGTTCATGCACCTGATGGTGTAGGTGTATTTGGAGCCGCTGACGACGTTGGTATCGACGATGGAAGTAGAGGTCGTGTCGGCTATCTTAGCCCAGCCGTTCTCGCCGTAGCGGTATACGCGGTAGTTGCCCACGCCCTCGACGGCGTCCCAGCTTATGCCCACGCCCTGTGCGGTGCTGCTGAGATTCAGCACCGGGGCTTCATAGTACCTGACGCTCCTGCCGGGGCGATAGTCGCTGATGTATTCGGAGCCGTCCTCGGTGATGCAGCGCACGGTGTAGGTGTAGTTGTGGTTGGAGTAGACGTCCTCGTCGATGAAGGAGGTCTCGGATGTATCGACAAGCCTCGTCCAGCCCTTGCTGCCGTAGTAGAACACGCGGTATCTTGAGGCGCCGTCCACCGGCTGCCAGCTTATCTTCACGCCGTTCTCGACGTTGGATACCGAGAACTCCGGAGCCTTGACGAATTTGATCGTGAAGCCGTCGGCGTAGTACCAGCTAAGGTGATTGCCGTTGCCGTTCATGGCGCGGATGGTGTAGGTGTACTCTCTGCCTGATATGACATTCCCGTCGGTGCATGAGGTATCCGCCGTGTCGGTCAGCTTTGTCCAGCCGTTCTCGCCCTTGCAGTATACTCGGTAGGACGAGGCGCCGGTTATCGCGTTCCAGCTGAGCCTTACGTTGTCCTCGCCGTTTTTGAGGCTGAGTATCGGCGCGGCGTAGAACCTGATGCTCCTGCCGGGGCGGTAGTCGCTCGTGTATTCCGAGCCGTCCTCGGTGATGCAGCGCGCGGTGTAGGTGTAGTTGTAGGATGAGGTGACGTCGGTGTCGACAAAGGAGGTCTCGGCTGTATCCGCGAGCCTCGTCCAACCCCTGCTGCCATAGTAGAACAGGCGGTATTTTACGGCTCCGTCGACCTTATCCCAGCTGATCTTCACGCCGTCGGCGGCGTTGGAGAGCTTGATGTCGGGAGCCTTGACGAACCTGATCGTGAAGCCGTCGTAGTACCAGCTAAGGTGCTTGCCGCTGCTGTCCATGCTGCGGATGGTGTAGGTGTAATCCGTGCCGGATACCACGCCCTCGTGCCTGCAGGAAGTACCGGTCGTATCGGTCAGCTTTGTCCAGCTGCCGCCGTTCTTGTAGTATACTCGGTAGGATGAAGCGTAGTCTGCGGGATCCCAGCTGATGTTCACGCAGTCCTCGCCGTTGCTGAGCTTCAGTATAGGCGCGGGATAGTATACGGCGGATTTGCCGTCGTGGTCATAGTCGCTGATAAAGCGCGAGCCGTCCGCAGAAAGGCACCGCACGGTGTAGGTGTAGCGGTTGCCGGAGCTGACCTCGGTATCGAGCACGGCGGTCCCGGTGGTGTCGGTCAGCTTTGTCCAGCCGTTCGAGCCCTTGTAGTATACGCGGTAGAGCGATGCTCTGGGCACCGGCTCCCATGATATACGCATACCGCCGGCTCCGGTTGCCACGCTTACCTTCGGAGCCTCCAGATCCACATCATACAGGCTCTCGGTGTATTTGAAGGCGGTATCGGTGCAGTTGTAGTTGCTGTCTACGATGGTTTTGCCGTCGATATCCTCGACAAAGCGAACCTTGGCGCTCAGGTCGTAGGTGCCAGCCTTCTCGACCCCGAAGATGAGGGAGAGGGCGGTCTGCTCCGTGCCGAAGTCGATACCGTTCAGGCTGCAGAAGTTCATCACATAGCCGCTCTCGACCACGGCTCCGTCGCCGTCGAATCTGAGCGCGACAACAGAGTCCTTTGTGGTGGGGGCTATCCTGCTTGTGAACTGATCCAACTCGTCCTGAGTGTATCCGCTGAGCCCGGAGAAGTCGACCGGCAGCTCTATCTGCGCCGACGACAGCTTCTTTGCCGGGTAGCTAAGCGAGATGTCGTACTCCACAAAGTCGCCCACCGCGACGGTGTAGCTCTGTCCGCCCACCCTTACGGTGGCTGTGGCTGTGTCCGCCGATACAGGTGCAGTTATGCTCAAAAGCGACAGGATGAGGGTAAGCATGAGAAGTGTGCAGATGATGCGCTTGCTCATATAGTACCTCCTGAGAATAGTATAATACATTTTAATTATAAATAAATCGCGTGTCAAAAACAACAAAATTATGATAACAATAATGTAATTGAAATGTTAGAAAAAGTTAAGTCTATGCAGAAAAAACACGCTCCCCGTCAGGAAAGCGCGT
>ONPE01000230.1 GCA_900319615.1 uncultured Eubacteriales bacterium | reverse complement strand
ATCTCGTCGGCGAGGACGATGGTGCCGTCGGAAAGGCGGCCGAACTCGAGCTTGAAGTCTACGAGGATAACGCCGCGCTCCTTCCAGAAAGCCTTCATAAAGTCGTTAACGGCGAAGGCGTACTTCTTGATGGTCTCGATCTCTTCCTCGGTGGCGAGGCCCAGAGCCAAAGCATGATAGTCGTTGATCAGCGGATCGCCGAGGTCGTCGTTCTTATATGAGAACTCAATGGTGGGGCGATCAAAGACCACACCCTCCTCAACGCCGTAGTTCTTGGAGAAGGAGCCTGCGGCGATGTTGCGGATGATGACCTCCAGCGGAACGATGGATACCTTCTTCACGACAGTCTCGCGATCGTTGAGCTCCTCGACGAAGTGGGTCGGTACGCCGGCGCCCTCGAGCTTCTGCATAAGCAGGTTGCTTGAGCCCGTTGAAGGCGGTAGCGTCGTCCTTATAGGATACGATGAGCATCTCGGGATCGTCGGTCAGAAATACCTTCTTCGCCTTGCCCTCGTACAGCTGTTCTCTCTTTTCCATATCAATACCTCCGGATATGTAATAATAATACTTGTCCATATGCTTTATACACCATCCGGCGCAGAGTGTCAAGCAGGTTGATGATAATTCGGTTATTTGTACAGACAAGGGGCTTTTTAGTGAAAAGTTTTTGAGAAATAATAAACACCACGGTTGACATAAAGGCGCAAAAGTAGCATAATTACAGGGTAAAAAAACATAATAAGGATGATGGAAATGATGAACAGAGCTGAACACGGCGCCGAGCTGAAGCGCTCGCACAACTGCTGTCAGGCGGTGCTGCTTGCCTTTGAAGACCTGCTGCCGTATGATAAAGAATCGCTCCTGATACTGGGCTCGACCTTCGGCTCGGGCATGGGCGGCATGATGGGCACCTGCGGAGCCCTCGTCGGCGCAGAGATGGCGCTCGGCATGATCTCGAAGCAGACAAAGGGCATGAACCGCTACAGCCGTCAGCTTTTCGAGCTTTTTGAAAACAAGTGCGGAGCCTCGCGCTGTATAGACCTCAAGGGCGTCATCACCGGACGTATGCTGTGCTCGTGTGAGGACTGCGTGCGCCATGCTGTAGAGGCAGCGGAAGAGCTCATGTATGCACCCGAACACAGCTAAGACTGCACTCGGAATAAAAGCCGATCAGTCTATGTACTGAAAAAAACGACTGCACGATCTGCAAAAACGGATCATGCGGTTTTCCCAAAAGGAGAATCATATGAGATATAACATAGGCGATAAGATCCGCGGCTTTGTTATCGAGCAGAGCCGCAGCATCAAAGAAATAGGCGGCGATATGTACATCATGCGCCACGAGAAGAGCGGCGCCATGCTGTGCTATATTGATAACGACGACCGCAACATGACATACTCGATAACCTTCGCGACCCCGTCGAAGGACTCCACCGGCGTGTTCCATATCCTCGAGCACAGCGTACTCTGCGGCTCCGAGAAATACCCCGTCGACGATCCCTTCGTCGAGCTGATGAAGAGCTCGCTGTACACCTTCCTCAACGCGATGACCTTCCCCGACAAGACGATGTATCCCGTGTCGAGCATGAACGAGAAGGATCTCGAGAACCTGATGTCGGTGTACACCGACGCGGTGTTCCGTCCCCTTATCTACAAGAACGAGAACGCCTTCCGTCAGGAGGGCTGGCATATCGAAAAGGATGCAAACGGCAGCTGCTACTATCAGGGCGTCGTGTACAATGAGATGAAGGGCGCCCTCGGCGACCCCGAGGAGAATCTCTATCAGGCTGTATTCAACGAGAGCTATCAGCCCTGCCAGTACACAACGGTATCCGGCGGTCACCCCGACCATATCGTCAAGCTGACCTACGACGACTTCATCGCGACCCACAAAAAGCACTATCACCCCTCTAACGCGCGCTTCTACCTTTACGGCAAGATGGATATAGAGAGCAAGCTCGATTTCCTCGACCGCGAATACCTCTGCAACGTGACTCCGCAGCAAGCTGTAGCCGAGCCCAATATCTCCCTTAAAAAGCAGACCGAGCCCTATTACTGCACCTACACCTCCGACAGCGAGAAGAGCGGCGAGGATTACATCGCCTTCACCTACCCCGTGGGCTTGATGCCCGACTACGAGACCTACCTCGGGCTTATCGTACTCACCGATATACTCGCCGACACCAACTACGATCCCCTCAAAAAGCGTATTCTCGATAAGGGATTGGCGGTGGAGCTCGACTGCGAGATGATCGAGGATATAGCCTATCCCCTGTTCACCGTCAAGCTGCGCCACTGTGACGCAAACCGCCTCGACGAGATCGAGCGCGAGATCACCGAGTGTCTCAGAGAATGCGTCGCGGGTCTCGACCGCGAGGCTGTAAAGGCGAAGCTGAGCACCGTTGAATTCAACCTGCGCGAGGGCAACGCCTCCGGGCTAACCAAGGGGCTCTACTACAACATCCAGATAGCCGACACATGGCTGTACGATTTCGAGCCGTGGCTGTATCTCGAATACGAACAGCCCGAGTCTCAGCCCGACGGCTACTGCGCCGAAAATCCCGTGCCCGACGGCGACCCTATCCCCCACCTCAGCCTGAGCGATATCGACAAAAAGGCGGTGATCTGCCCCACCGAACGCATGGAGCAAAACGGCGCGCCGTATCTTTATCACGAGCTGAAAACCGACGGCATCGTGTACGCCGACCTGTTCTTCGATATAGCCGACGCCGACGATGACGACCTGTTCACGCTCAGCGTCCTGTCCGGTCTGCTGAGCAACATCGCGACCGCTAAAACCGACGGTCAGACCCTGCAGACAAAGCTCGGTTTGTACACCGGCTCGATGGGCATGACCGGCACCGTCGGCAGCTACGGCGGCAAGACGATCTCAGCCGCCACCCTGCGCTTTAAAGCCCTCGCCGATAACTATGCTCAGGCGGCGGCTCTCGCAGAAGAGATACTCACGCAGACCGTCTTTGACGACAAGAAAGCTATCGTCGACCTGATCGGTCAGCTGTTCACCGATATGCAGCTCGGCTTCATCAACAACTCGTCGCAGATCGCCGCAGCCAGAGCCGCAGCGAACCACAACATCCGCGACGCGATCACCGAC
>ONPE01000232.1 GCA_900319615.1 uncultured Eubacteriales bacterium | reverse complement strand
AAGGTTGAGATTATCACGTCGGAACTTTGTTCCTCCTCATAATGACAATTAATATGCGCCAGTGGCAATCTCAACCGAATCCGAATCGTCATTGCGAGGGCAGAGCCCGTAGCAATCTCAACCGATTATTTCTTCATATAAATCCCGCCACTCGGGATTCTGTTCAGTTATACACTTATTCTTTCTTTTCCTGTTCCATCCCTTGATTTGCTTCTCTCTGGATATCGCCGGATCTGCCTCACTGTAAACCTCATAATAAACCAGTTTTTCAACATTATAGCGACAGGTGAAGCTTTTGGGATCGACATGATTCTTATGTTCGTATACTCGTCTGATCAAATCATTCGTTACTCCGGTATACAAAACATCGTCACTTTGATTAGTCATCATATATACATAAAAGCTCATTGATATTCACCAATGCTTATAATCGGTTGAGATTGTCATCCGTCGCCTTACGGCGACACCTTCCCCTCAAGGGGAAGGCTGATTTATCAGCCGCAGCCGCCGCAGGTGGAGCAATCGTGGGTGCAGTCCTCGGAAAAGTCGGTAGTGTCGGGATCCTCTCCGTCGGCGCTCTGCTGAACGATCGCCTGCACGCGCCGGACGACCTTGTCGAACGCCTGCTTTGCGTCGTTGTATGCCTTCATGTGCTCGTTGGACATGATGTCGGAGTATGCGGTGCGCATCTCCTCGTTGAGCTTTCTGAGCACTTCATCGTCGCGGTCGGACTTGCACGCCTCGGCGTTTATCGCAACGCGCTTGATGTTGAACTCGGTTATGAGCTGCTGCAGGGTCTCGTCGGCGTCTGCCTCAGCCTTCGCCTGCATTATCGTTTTGTAGGTCTCTTCCTCCTGGATAGCGTGTCCAAGCTGTCTTGCCAGTGCTATTACGTCTGCCATTTATATTTCTCCTTTAGAATTATTTATTATATGATCGTCATTCCGAGGAGGGGCAACGCCCCGACGTGGGAATCCCACACCGATAAATACCGGTTGATGTAACAGAAGAGTATTATTCTCTATTTGTGGGATTGCCACGGCTCCTTTGGAGCCTCGCAATGACATTTTTATTGATCTGCCAATTCGCCGTTGAGTATCCAGTTGCGTGCCTGCGTTATCTTTACGTTGCGGAAGGTACCGATCAGGCTGTCGTCGCCGCTGAACTCGACGATGATGTTGCCCGACGTCCTGCCGCACAGCCTGCCGTCCTGCTTCGCCTTTTCCTCGACGAGCACCTTCTCGATCATACCTACCATCGAGGCGCAGCGCTCGGCGGCGATCTCTTCCTGCACGGCGAGCAGCTCGCGGAACCATCTCCCCTTCTCCTCGTCGGATACGGGGTCGTCCATCTCTGCGGCGGGGGTGCCCTTGCGCGGCGAATAGATGAAGGTGAACAGCGAGGTGAAGCCGACCTCGCGTATCAGCGAAAGGGTCTGCTCGAAGTCCTCGCGCGTCTCGCCGGGGAAGCCGACGATAACGTCGGAGGTGAGCGAGACGTCCGGTATCTTCTCCTTGGCGTAGTTGACGATATCGAGATACTTTGCACGGTCGTAGCGGCGGTTCATCGCCTTGAGCACCCTGTCGGAGCCCGACTGGAAGGGCAGGTGCAGATGCAGGCTGATGTGCCGGCTCCCGGCGATGGTATCTATCAGCTCCCTCGTGCAATCCTTGGGATGCGAGGTCATGAACCTCAGCCAGTAGTCGCCGTCGATCTTATCTATCTCTCTGAGCAGACCGGCGAAGGTCGGGCGCGGGTCGAGCCCCTTGCCGTAGCTGTTGACGTTCTGCCCTAAAAGGGTGATATCCTTGTAGCCCCGGGCGATCATGTCCCTCGCCTCTTCTATGATGATATCAGGCTTGCGGCTGCGCTCTCTGCCGCGGACATACGGCACGATGCAGTAGGTGCAAAAGTTATCGCAGCCGTACATTATCGGCAGCCAGCCCTTGAAGCTGCCGTCGCGGAACGCCGGTATACCCTCATGGACAAGGCGGTCGTCGTTATCGCGGACGAAGATACGCGAGCCGTCGACGAGGCTCTTGTACAAAAGCTCGGGGAACTCGTGCATACAGTGGGTGCCGAAGACCAGCCCCACGAACGGGAAGCTCTCGCGGATGCGCTTAGCTACGTGCTCCTGCTCCATCATACAGCCGCACAGGGCGATGAGTATCTGCGGATGGCGGCGCTTGAGGTTCTTCAAGGCGCCCACGTTGCCGAAGACCCTGTCCTCGGCGTGCTCTCGCACGGCGCAGGTGTTGAAGAGGATGAAGTCGGCGTCCTCGGGAGTCTCGGTGAAGGAGTAGCCTGCCTCATGCAGCATACCCTTGATGCGCTCGCTGTCGGCTACGTTCTGCTGGCAGCCGTAGGTGCGGATGTACGCCAGCGGCACATCACCGCGCTTGCGTATGGTCATCAGCTCGGCTACGAGGTTGAGATATTCGGTTTGAGCTTCGGACATCTTGACGGTTTCAGACAAATATGATTCCTCCGGTGATATATGTTGAGATTGCCACGGCTTTTGCAAGCTTCGCAATGACAATCGGAAATAAGGTTGAGATTGCCACGGCTTTTGCAAGCCTCGCAATGACAAATTGTTTGGTTGAGATCGCCACGGCTTTCGAAGCCTCGCAATGACAAATTGTTTGGTTGAGATCGCCACGGCTTTTGTAAGCCTCGCAATGACAAATTGTTTGGTTGAGATCGCCACGGCTTTTGTAAGCCTCGCAAT
>ONPE01000234.1 GCA_900319615.1 uncultured Eubacteriales bacterium | reverse complement strand
GCAAAGTCCTCCATAGAGGGATAGAGTATCTCTTCGACCGTGCGCGGCATACGGTGTATCTCGTCGATGAACAGTACGTCGTTGGCGTTGAGGCTGGTGAGCAGCGCAGCCATGTTGCCGGGCTTCTCGATAGCGGGTCCCGAGGTGACGCGGATATTCACGCCCATCTCGTTGGCGATGATGCCGGCGAGGGTGGTTTTGCCCAGTCCGGGAGGGCCGTAGAGCAAAACGTGGTCGAGCGATTCTCCGCGCTTCTTCGCGGCTTCTATAAAAATTTTAAGATTTTCTTTCGCTTTTTCCTGACCGATATACTCGTCCAAGGTCTTGGGTCTGAGCGAGTTATCGGAGTCGAGCAGATCTGAGGGGATCTCGGACGTATCCATGATACGGTTCTCGTAATCCATCTCAAAGTCGGTATTATAATCCATTACACATTACCTTTCGTTATGCGAGCTGCTTCAAGGTCGCGGATATCATCTGTTCTACCGTCAGCTCGGGATCGAGCCGCGATAAGATCGGGGTAACGTCTGCGGCAGAGAACCCAAGAACAGCCAAAGCCGAGACAGCCTTGGATACCTTGCCCGTATCCGCGATGACGGAGCCCTTGCCGGGATCGAAGCCTTCTGCAGGAGCAAAGCTCTGCATCTTATCCTTGAGCTCGAGGACGATCCTCTGCGCGAGCTTGGGACCTACGCCTGAGGCTCTGGTAAGGGTCTTGCTGTCGCCTGCGGATACCGCCATGGCGACCTGCTCGGAGCTGAGATCGGAGAGAATCGCGAGCGCGACCTTGGGACCTACGCCCGTGATGCCTATGAGCAGCTTGAAAGTTGAGAGCTCGTTTTTATCCGCGAAGCCGAAGAGCTCCATAGCGTCCTCGCGGACGTTCATATAGGTGTAGAGCATGACTTCGCTGTTGAGCTTTAGCTTCTTCTGCGTATTTATCGAGGTCTGCACCCGATAGCCTACGCCGCCGCACTCTACCACGGCTATGCCGGCGTCCATAAGGATAAGGTTCCCTCTGACGGAATATATCATGGTTGTATCCCCCGTTTCATCAGATATTCACGCAGGTCGGTGCCTGCCGCCTGCGTATGAGTGATCGCGATAGCGAGCGCGTCGGCGGTGTCGTCGGGCTTAGGTACTTCTTTGAGGTGGAGGAGCCTGCGCGTCATCTCCATGACCTGCGCCTTTTGCGCGTTGCCGTAGCCGGTAACGGCGCTCTTGACCTGCAAGGGAGTGTACTCGTATACGCGTACCCCGGCCTTTTGGGCTGCAAGTAGGATGACTCCGCGAGCCTGAGCGACCATTATCGCCGTTGTCGTATTGGTGTTGAAATAGAGCTTCTCGACCGCCATAACGTCGGGCTTAGACTTTTCGAGCAGCTCGACCATGTCGTCGTATATCTGCTCGAGCCTCAGGTTGGGGTCGGTATGAGCCTCGGTGGTTATCGCGCCGAAGGCGATCGGGCGGTATGAGGCGCCCTTGTATTCTATAACACCCCATCCGACGATAGCGTATCCGGGGTCGATACCAAGGATGATCAAGCTCTTTTCTCCTTTTAATAGGTTGAGATTGCCACGGGATAGATCCCTCGCAATGACATATTGCAAATGTTGAGATCGCCACGGGATAGATCCCTCGCAATGACATATTGCAAATGTTGAAATTGCCACGGGATAAAACCCTCGCAACGACAATATACATACATATGCGCAATATGACAGCTTATTATAACATAATCATCCCGGTGATTTCAACCGAAAAAAGAAAAAAGTCGCAATAAACTGCGACTTTCTCCGACGTTATATTTATATATTTTAACTATTTGAGAACCGCTTTTTTCACGGTATGGAACACCACGGCTCCGACGAGGTTGCCCAGTGACACCAAGAGGATGTAAACTATGCCCTTTACGCTGTACAGCGAGCCTGCCGCGGCGAAGTAATACATATCCGCAACGCTGTGCTCGAAGCCGCATAAGATAAACGCGGGGACCTCTTGAAGTTATCGACGGCTATGTAAACGAGGATGCCGCACAAAGCGCCGAGTATTATCGTTTGAAGCGGCGTCTGCCCCAACTTAGCGTCGCACAGCTTCAAGGCTGTCTCTGCCATAGCGGGCTTAGCGATCGAGGTGAGCACGCCCATCAGCATACAGCCGAGTATATTGCCCAGCCAGATCGTGAGCAGATACGGTATATATGTCAGCTTGTTCTCGAGAAGATAAGCTGTTTTGCCGGTAAACAGCAAGAAGCCGAACAAAAGAATGACCGTCAGACCGAGCGAGAATAAGACCGCGCCCAGCGGAGCTTTATCGACGGCTGTGCACGCGAGATACACAGCTCCGCCGAACGATATCATGATACCCGCCATAACAGCGGAGAAAAGATTTTTAACGAATTTCAAATTCATCCTCCTAATTCGGAATTATCTTTGAACAGTCCTGTATTTCGCATCAGGCTCATCCGGTATCAGCCGTCCTTCATAAGCTCGAGCACACCTGAGCCGCAGCTTAGCTCTACCCTGTCGCCGTGCAGACGGTAACCGAAGGTGTAGTGCACTCCGGAGGCGGAGTCGCAGATCAGCAGGCTGTCGTCCGTTACGGCGAAGATACCGCTGATATCGAGCACATAATCGCGGTTCTCAATCACAAGAGAGCAATTATCTCCGTCAAAGACGAGAGAAGCCGTATTCCCGTTGTCGTAAATTGCTCCACGAATAAACGCACAGCTCATCAGCTGGAGTCTCTATGACGCGCGAGCAGGCTGAAAGCATGATGCAAAGGGATAATAACAAGATCAAAAGGCGCAGGTTACGCATAATATCACCGTATCATGCGTATGCGCAAAGATAAAGGATTATGCCTTGTTCGCTACCTGTCTGTTGTTCGTGGCGAGGAAGCCCATAGACGTCAAAAACAGCGTCAGGATATTGAACAGCAGGGTAACAACAGCGCCTATGCCTATACCGGCGCCGATACCGAAGGTTATGACAACGGCGCAGATGATACTGCACAGACCTGTAGCGATATACTTGATCTTGGACTTTCTGTCGAGGATACAGAATAAGAACGCCACGATGGGAAGGATAACGAGTATGCCTCCGAATATCGCGAGCTTGAAGTCCAGCGCCTCGGCATAGCCCTCGGGCTGTACGAGCATATTGAACGCGGTCAGGTAGGTATAATAGCCGTCTGCGTCCTCGCCCTGTATGAACGGGAAGGTAGTAAGGATGGTCTGGATAAAGAACAGGACAGCCATAAAGATGCGTATCCTTTTCTCGGTTTTGGACTCGACCGGTTTCTCAACATAGGTCATTCTAGCCATGAAAACACCTCTGATATAAAGATTCCGGGAAACATTTTATCACAATATGATGGATAAATCAACATATTTATATCAAGTTATGGTGTTTTGATTTGACAATTGCAAAATTAGTGATATACTATGTACACCTACTTGAAGGAGGTAATTAATATGCATTGGATACATGACGCGGTGATGTACAATATTTATCCGCTGGGCTTCTGCGGAGCGCCTAAGTACAACGACTTCGATCAGCAGTACCGTCTGGATAAGCTGTACGGCTTCATACCGCATCTCAAAAAAATGGGTGTGAATTGTATCGTGTTCAACCCGGTGTTCGAGAGCACCAAGCACGGATACGATACCATAGATTACCGTAAGGTAGACAGCCGTTTGGGCGATAACGAGAGCTTCAAAAAGCTCTGCGATACCCTGCACAAAAACGGGATACGCATCATCTTGGACGGCGTGTTCAACCATGTTGGCAGGGATTTCTTCGCCTTCAAGGATATACAGGAGCGCGGCATGGGCTCGATATACACCTCGTGGTTCCATGATATCCGCTTTGACCGCCAAAGCCCTTACGGGGATAATTTCAGCTACGAGGGCTGGGCGGGATACTATGACCTCGTAAAGCTCAATCTGCAAAACAATAACGTCGTAGAATACCTGCTTGACGCCGTTCGCTACTGGATAAGCGAATTCGATATAGACGGTCTGCGCCTCGACGCGGCAAACGTCATGGACGTCAACTTCTTCAAGCGTCTGAGATGGACCTGCAAGGAGATGAAGCCCGACTTCTGGATGTACGGCGAGATCGTAGGCGGCGACTACAACCGTTTGGCTAATCCCGAGGCTCTTGACTCGGTCACAAACTACGAGCTTTACAAGGGGCTGTACTCTTGCCACAACGACCGCAACTATTTTGAATTCGCCCACTCGGTCGACCGTCAGTGCGGCGACTGGGGAATGTACAAGAATCTTTATCTCTACAACTTCGCGGATAATCACGACGTAACAAGGGTAGCGACCATCATCCGCGACAAGGGATTGCTTAAAAATGTCTATACCATGCTGTACTGTATGCCCGGCGTGCCGTCGGTATACTACGGCAGCGAGTTCGCCATGCAGGGTCGCAAGCACAGGGATTCAGACGATGATCTCAGGAAACCGCTCGATCTGGATAACCTCGA
>ONPE01000235.1 GCA_900319615.1 uncultured Eubacteriales bacterium | reverse complement strand
TTTTCAACATATATATGATTTGATCCGATAAAGAAAAGACCTCGGAACGCTATTACACATTCCGAGGTCGGTTTAAACGATTGGTTTTACTTATTATATAATGAAAATGATCCGCTTATTTTGATGCAGATCTAAGCTATCGCCGATCAGGAATTTGAGCTGGGGATCAGCGCGGATATGAGCTCGGCTGTCTTGGCGATGGGCATAGTCTGGATAACGACCTTACCGGGACCGGTGACGACAGTGTTGAACAGACCCTCGCCGCCCAGGAACTTATTTTTGATACCCTTTACAGTCTCTACGGTCAGGGAACAGGTGTCCTCCATCATCACAAGATGACCCGTATCCATGATCTTTCTCTCGCCGGGAGCAAGATTGTACTCCATGACAGAGCCGTCGATCTCGAGGAAAACGAAGCCGTTGCCCGTGAACTTCTCCATGATGAAGCCCTCGCCGCCGAAGAAGCCGCCGGACAGCTTCTTCTGGAAGAACACGGACATCTCTACGCCGCTTTCGCTTGCGAGGAACGCCTTCTTCTGTGCGATGATGCTCCTGCCCGGGCCGATCTCGACAGCAAGGATCTCACCGGGGAAGGATGACGCAAAGGCGATCTCGCCGTCTCTGTCGGCGGTATAGGTGTTGCTGAACATCGACTCGCCCGAAAAAGCCTTGCCGAACATCTTTTTCAGACCGCCGCCGCTTGTTTCCATAGTGAAAGCGTCGTCCATCCAAGACATTGCGCCGCTTTCACAAACGATCTTTTCGCCCTTTGACAGCTTGCAGATGACTGCGGGAAGATTTCCTCCCATGATTTCGTACTTCATAAGATTCTCCTTTATGTTTAAATTTTATATCAAGACAACTCGTTCTGTCTTTTTGTATGTTTTGATTATATCATAACGGAATGGAATAATCAATAATCCGAATCAAAAAAGAGCATTGCAAACACAGGTAAAATATAATATAATTCAAATGTAACATTTATTAAAAATAGTCATTGCGAGGGCGCTGCTTGCAGCGGAAGTGCCCGCAAGGGAGGATTTATCCTCTTAGGTTAATACCCCGCCCGAGCATAGCGAGGGTAAAGTGTCCGGCGGACACTTTAGCGCTTGCACCGGGGAAGTTTATTATTCAATACATCAATAAAGGAGGTTCTATCATGGCAGTATGTACAGATAAATCGCTCAGGAATATGATGATGTATCAGGTATTCGTGCGTAACTTTTCAGAGGAAGGTACCTTCGCCGAGGTCGAAAAAAGGCTCGATGAGATCAAGGAGCTGGGGACGGATGTGATTTGGCTTATGCCGATACATCCCATAGGCGAGGTCGCGCGCAAGGGCACGCTCGGCTCGCCCTACGCCATCAGCGATTACCGCGCCGTGAATCCTGAGTTCGGTACGCTCGACGACTTCAAGGCGCTGGTCGCCGCGATACACGACAAGGGGATGAAGTGCATCATAGACGTAGTGTACAACCACACCTCGCCCGACTCTGTCCTCAGCAAAGAGCACCCCGAGTGGTTCTATCACAAGGCTGACGGCAGCTTCGGCAATCGGGTCGGCGACTGGACGGATATAATAGACCTCGATTATTTTAATAAAGAATTATGGGATTATCAGATCGAAACGCTCAAGATGTGGGCAGAGACGGTCGACGGCTTCCGCTGCGACGTCGCGCCGCTGATACCGCTGGAGTTCTGGCTGAGAGCACGCGCCGAGGTCGAGGCTGTGCGCCCCGGGTGCATCTGGCTGAGCGAGAGCGTGGAGCCGGGGTTCATCACCTATATGCGCGGCAGGGGGATGACCGCTCTATCCGACAGCGAGATATATCAGGCGTTCGATATGTGCTACGACTACGATGTGTACGGGAGATTCCGCGCGTTCATCGCAGGCAGGGGCACCTTAGCTGAGTACGCCGAGGCGATAAACCGTCAGGAGTACATCTATCCCGAAAACTACGTCAAGCTCCGCTTTCTCGAGAATCACGACCAGCCGAGGGCTTCCTTCCTCATACCCGACTGCTGTTCCCTGTACAACTGGACGGCGTTCAGCTTCTTCCAGAAGGGCATGGCGTTCGTGTATGCCGGTCAGGAGTACGGTGCGGATCATCTTCCCTCGCTGTTTGACAAGGATACCGCCGACCTCACGGAGAACGAGGCGTCGGATATCCTCAGACCGCTTATAAAGAGGCTCGCCGATATCAAGGGCGACCCGATCTTCACCGACAGCGTGTATACGGTCAAGGCGCAGGACGAGCGGTTTCTTATCGCAAAGCACGAGAGCGGCAAAGGCGAGGCGCTCGGAGTGTTTGCCGTGCGCGGCGACGTCGGCTGCGTAGAGGTCGATTTCCCCGACGGGGTGTATACCGATCTGATCAGCGGAGATAAATACGAGGTTTTCCACGGCTGCGTGCAGTGCTTCGGCGAGCCGGTCATCCTGATCCGCAAATAATGTTTTTACTGAAAACGCAATCAGTCGCGGCTAAGGTGCTGCGGCTGATTATTTTATGACAACGACGTAACCTCATGCGGTTATTTGCCCCATAATCAGGTATGTTAATTCCGTTTTTGCACATATCTCAAAAACTTTCCAAAAGTTATATTTTTGTAGATTATGTATACTTGCAACAAATTATACAGGTATGGTTTGTTGAATTTGCTCATAAAATTGAAAGATTATTATCATACCGCAACTATTTATCCATCAAAACAAACAAAAACCGGAATAATAACCGCATAATAGTACAGCACATTTCATAAAAGCCGCAAATCGACATCAAATTGAGCTGTTTTTCCATTTGACAAACCGTCAGTAATGTAATACAATTGTTACAGTCTGTATATGGTTAGCATGGGGTAATCATATCCTTTGCCCGATGATCTTCGAACGACCGGCGCCTGCATCACGCCGCCGTCCGGAGCAGACAAGGCGACCCGACTGCCGGATGTATCGCCTGCAGCTTTCTTTCTCAAAATCTATTATCGCAAATACCTCTTCGGATCTGCTGTGTCCGGGGTTGTTTGTGATGTTTATATATATAAGTGATTTGGAATAACGCGGATCCCTCTTCGGGATGTTTATTCCGAACGGATTTCGCATTAAGATTAATTCAGACAGAAAGGAAAAGTTTCAACATGAATGATGCAAAAACCATGAAGTCCAACCACATGGGCAGACGACTGATCAGCCTTTTGCTGGCAGTAATGCTCGTGGTCGGACTGTGCGCTTC
>ONPE01000252.1 GCA_900319615.1 uncultured Eubacteriales bacterium | reverse complement strand
CCGTCGTGATACAGCTGGCTGAGGGTGGTGGACATACCGTGGAATCTCAGACCGCCCGCATGGTTGGCGGAGGGGATGAAGCCGGAGCCGAGGGTGTACATCTTGGCAAGCGGACAGATCATGCCGGTGTCGCAGAAGTCGTATGCGAACTTGCCGCGTGTGAAGCTCGGGCAGGACGCCGGTTCTACGGCGATGATGCGGTAATCCTTCTCGCCGCGGAGCTTCTCGCCCATGAAGGGAGCGATCAGACCGCCGAGGTTGGAGCCGCCGCCTGCGCAGCCGATGATGACGTCGGGTTCGATGCCGTACTTATCGAGAGCCGCCTTGGTCTCGAGACCGATGACGGACTGGTGCAGGAGAACCTGATTGAGCACAGAGCCCAGAACGTAGCGGTAGCCGGGGTTGGTGACAGCTACTTCGACAGCCTCGCTGATAGCGCAGCCGAGGGAGCCTGTGGTGCCGGGATGCTCGGCGAGGATCTTCTTGCCGACCTCTGTTGTCATGGAGGGGGAGGGGGTAACCTCTGCGCCGTAGGTACGCATGACCTCACGGCGGAAGGGCTTTTGCTCATAGCTGACCTTGACCATGAATACCTTCAGATCAAGACCGAGATATGCGCACGCCATCGAGAGTGCCGTGCCCCACTGACCTGCTCCGGTCTCGGTGGTAACGCCTTTGAGACCCTGCTTCTTAGCGTAGTATGCCTGGGCGATAGCGGAGTTGAGCTTGTGGCTGCCGGAGGTGTTGTTGCCCTCGAACTTGTAGTATATTTTTGCCGGTGTGCCGAGCGCCTTCTCGAGGCAGTAGGCTCTGACCAGCGGAGAGGGACGATACATCTTGTAAAAGTCCTGTATCTCCTGCGGGATGTCGATGTAGGGGGTGGTGTCGTCGAGCTCCTGCTTTACGAGCTCTTCACAGAAGATGCCGCTCATCTCTTCGGCTGTAAGGGGCTGACCTGTGCCGGGGTTGAGCAGAGGTGCGGGCTTGTTTTTCATATCCGCGCGAAGGTTATACCATTTTGTAGGGATATCGCTCTCGCTTAAGTAAATCTTATAAGGGATCTTGTTTTCTGACATTTTGATTACTCCTTTGTTAGTTATAGTTGTGTCGGGATAGACGGTAGTTGTCGGCTTCGGCTTGAAGCCATATCTTGTACTGATATCTGATAGTCTGAGATTAGTATTACCATCGTTTTGTCAGCAAAAACGTTTTCATGTATACCTCCATGCAAAATAAAAAACCTGTCCCTGCATTTCTGCCGGGACAGGATAAATAACTCCTGCGGTGCCACCCTGCTTGGCGCATAGCGCCCACTCACACGTACAAACATACGCTGACCTCGTTTACGTCGGGTCAATCCGTCTCACATACTCGACCGTAGCCTTTCTGTTCGCCCTCCGAAGTCCATTCGACCTTAGCTCATCCGCCGCGCTTACACTGTCCGCGGCTCGCTGTGTGATAAGTGTTAAGGCGTCCGCGGCTCGCTGTGTGATAAGTGTTAAGGCTTACTCACTCTTCGTCATCGGTTTAGTTTATTCATTTATTACACGCATATAATAGCGCGGACAAATGCGTTTGTCAAGAGTTTTTCAAAAATATTTTTCCGATTCTAAGTGTTAGCACGCTAAAGCGCAATTCCTACCGGCTTTTTTATGCAATATTTTTTTTGCTTTTGATAAGTCTGACGGCGTTGAGCACGCAGATCAGGCATACGCCGGTATCCGAGAATACCGCCAGCCACAGCGGAGCGATGCCGATGATCGCCAGTACGATGATGACCGCTTTAACAAGCAGGGAGAAGGTGATGTTGCCCTTGACGGTGCGCATGGTTTTGCGCGCGAGCCTGATTGCGCGGGGGAGTGAAGAGAGGGCGCCGGAGCTGAGCACTACGTCGGCGGATTCGATAGCCGCCTCGCTGCCAAGCCCCATCGCTATGCCGCAGGTCGCCATGCTGAGCACGGGGGCGTCGTTGATGCCGTCGCCGACGAAGCCGCAGGAGCCGTATTCGCCGATCAGCTTCTCGACGGTCTTTACCTTCTCTTCGGGGAGCAGCTCGCCGTGAATCTCGTCGATATCGAGGCCTTCTGCCGCCTTCTCACAGGCGCTCCTTCGATCTCCCGAGAGCATGGCTATGCGTTGTATGCCGATCTCCTTAAGCTCTCTGAGAGCCTTCGGCGTCTCGGGGGCGATGTGCTCGCAGAGGGTGATGACGCCGATCTCTTTATCGTTCAGCTGCACGGATATACCCTTGCTCTCGGCTTTGCATACGGTGACCTTATCGTCGCCTCGCATGGCTGAAACGCCGTGACCGCTGATCTCGGTATGATTGGTTGATTCTTCTAAAGAAATATAATTCTCTTCACAGTAGGCTCGCAGAGCAGCGGCGATAGG
>ONPE01000237.1 GCA_900319615.1 uncultured Eubacteriales bacterium | reverse complement strand
AGGTCGACGTCGTTTGAGATATCGAGGATGCCTTTGTTTATGCGGTAGACGAACTGGGTCTTGTTGGTGTAGTTTACCGCGGTCTTCGGCCACAGGGCGGCGCCGTCTTCGTCATACAGGAACTCGCACGCGAAGATCTTGGTGAACTTGTCGGCGATGCCTGAGCCCTCGATGATCTCTTTGAGGCCCGACGAGATGACGTAGTGTTCTATCTGTACACCCTGAGCCGCTCCGTAGAGGTTGATGCGGTCGAACCACTCGCGCACTCCGTCATAGAGCACGATGCCCCTGCCGTTCTCGATGAGGCTCTCGCGTGTGAGAGCTATGCCCCTGCGCCTGCACTCGCCGATCATGGTGTAGAGGTAGGCGAGCACGCCGTCCATCTCGGCTTTGGAGCCGAAGGTGTTAGCCTTGTCCCAGAATTCCGATGGCTGCAGCTCGAGCGAGGGAATGAAGCCGTAGTCCTGCATATCCTTGGTGCAGAGAGTCTTGTCGAAATCGTACATTATCGCGATAACGGGTCTGTCCATTACGTCACCTTGTTTCTGTAAAAGAATTATAACTTGCGGATAGAAGAAGTGCCACCGTGACGGTGGCACAGTGATATTATCCTTCGTACTCGTGGAGCTCGGCGCTCTCGAGGATTACGTCCTTGAGTGGCTTATCGTTGGCGCCTGTCTTTACGCTTGCAATTGCATTGACGACATCCATGCCCTCGTAGACCTGACCGAATACGGTGTAGTTGCCGTCGAGGTAGTTGTTGTTGATCTGGTTGATGTAGAACTGGGAGCCGTTTGTGCCGGGACCGCGGTTAGCCATAGCGACGGAGCCCTCGATGTTGGTGAGGTAGTCGGAGATCTCGAGGTCGAACTCTTCGCCGTAGGCAGAGGCGCCGCCGGTGCCGTTGAAGTTGGTGTAGTCGCCGCCCTGGATCATGAAGTTGTTGATGACGCGGTGGAAGATGGTGCCGTCATATCTGCCGTCCTTGGCGAGAGCCTTGAAGGAGTAGACAGCCATGGGAGCTACTTCGGGGAAGAACTTGAACGAGATGTCGCCGTAGTTGGTGTGCAGGGTGACGACTTCTTCGCCCTTCTCGGGAGCTTTCTTCTGATAATCCGCGTTTGCGGCGTCGAGGTTCTGTGCGGGGATCTCTTTGATGCTCAGCAGAGCGTCGGTGGATTTAGCTTCGTAGGTCACGGTTTCTCCTTCTTTCGCGGTTGCTTCGGTTTTTGATGAAGATGCTGTTGTTGTTTCTGTTGTACCTGAGGATACTACCTTACCGCCGCAGCCGGCAAAGACCGATGCGACAAGCAGAACGCTCAGTATGATTGCTGTAATACGTTTCATAATACTTTCCTTTCCGCCGGATTCATCCGGCTACCGTACTATTTTAATATAAGCGGCGCGGTTTTTCAATAGCTGAGAGCAAATTTGTCATATATGACGATGGATTTTCATAATTTTTATTGTTATCAAAAACTCAGGAGGTTCATCATGACTTCATTTCTCCCGGAGGGAAAGAGGATACATACGGCTGAGAATACCGCCGCTCTTAGCACATACGAGGGCATGGCCGCGGCTATGGAGCACTCGCAGATATTGGAGGCGCGCGCCGTTTTGTGCGACAGGGGTCACAATCTGAGCGTGGAGCTGCCTGCCATGAGAGGAATAATCCCGCGTGAGGAAGGGGCGCTCGGCATCCGTGAGGGCACGGTGCGCGACATAGCGGTGATCTCGCGCGTGGGTCGTGCGGTGTGCTTCGTCATCACGGATATTTTTACCGATGAACAGGGCAGGAGGACGGCGCTGCTCTCTCGCGCGGCAGCTCAGCAGAGGTGCGTGGACGGCTATATCAGCCGCCTGAGCGCCGGCGACGTCATACAGGCGAGGGTGACGCATACCGAGGCCTTCGGCGCTTTTTGCGATATCGGCTGTGGTGTCATCGCCCTCATGCCGATAGATACGATATCGGTGTCGCGCATCGAGCACCCCGACGAGCGCTTTGCTGTCGGCATGGATATCCGAGCCGTGATAAAGTCGAAGGTCGGCACGCGGATCACGCTCAGCCACAAGGAGCTGCTCGGCACCTGGGAGGAGAACGCGGAGCGCTTCTCGGTGAGAACTACGGAGCCTTTGTGGAGCTCGCGCCGAATCTCGCAGGGCTCGCAGAGCTCAGGGACAATATTGCGGTGGGGGACAGCGCGGCGGTGTACATCAAGAGCATACTGCCGCAGAAGATGAAGATCAAGCTGATCATTGTCGACAGCTTCCGCGAAAGGCTGCCTCTCACGGAGCCGGAGTACTTTATCACCGACGGCCATCTGGAAAGGTTCGTCTATTCGCCGCCGGACAGTGACAAACTGATATATACGGATTTTACAGTAGGTTAGGCACTGTGATATTGATATAAAATGATGAGAAGTCAGAGGCGCTCTTTTGTAAGGGCGTCTTTGATCTTTCTGCGAACCTTTGACGGTGAACGGCAGGATTTAACAGCAAACCTTCGATGGAAAGCGGTATGGATAAAATCGCAAGTCTTGATAGTGAGAGGCAAGGATAATAACCCAACTTTTGATAGTGAGCGGTATGATTCAAATCACAGCGCAGTGATAAATGTATGTCTGACAAAATCGAGGTCAACAGTATGGTGTAAAAGACACGCGTGTCAGGATTCATCGGCAAACCTATGACAGTGAATGGTATGGATAATATCACAGCGCAGTGATAGATGTATGTTTGACAATATCAAGGTTAATAGTATGGAGAATAAAGGCGGACACGTCCGATTGACAATGCTTGGTGTTTAGTGGTAGAATAACCTTATCATATTGTATAGAGGTGCCGTATGGATACATATCAGTTCATCATACTTGTCGTATTGACTGTCGCTGCTATCGCGGTCGGCATT
>ONPE01000239.1 GCA_900319615.1 uncultured Eubacteriales bacterium | reverse complement strand
GAGCAGGACAGTGACGGCGAGGTGACGAGAACCGTTACCGTGCCTTGGAACGCGTCCTATATGCTCACCGAGCCCGAGAACACGCCCGACGGCAAGACGTTTGCTTACTGGACGACGGATGAAAGCGGAATGGACGCGTATTTCACAGGGGATGAGATTGAAGTCGATGATTCCGACAGAACCTTCCGCGCGGTCTATCTGAATACTGTTAAGGCGACCTATCTCGATAAGGACGGCTTAGAGCAGACGGTCACCGCCCGAAGACTTGAAAAATACGATCCATATAACGACAATGAAGAATACCTCTCCTATCTGCAAAGCGGCTGGTATATCCTGGATCAGGATATCGCCGAGGGAGGCGGCAGCTTTACCGTCATGGGCGACGTCAACCTGATTCTCGCGGACGGTGTGACCCTCTCGAGCGATGACGTCCATTTCATTAAGTTCCCCACTAAAGATACCGTTTTCACCGTATACGGTCAGCGCAAGCAGACGGGTACCATCGACAAGACCTACATCGGCGAATTTTACGAGTTTGTGCAATACGGAGGCGTGATCAAAACAGAGGAGCTGACCGCTGAGAATTGCAGAGTTTTGGGCGGCGTCTTTGAGGCGAGCCGGTTAAATGTCAGCTCTGTTACCCAGCTCGGCTGGATGTTGCCGGATAACAGCATCACGGTCGGGGAGTATAATTCCCCCGTGGTCTCCGTGAACGAAGGTCAGAAGCTGAGATATGTTGATGCCGGCGGTAATGACAAATTGATCTCCGGTGTTCTCTCCGAAAACGAAGTGAAAACGATCGGGGGAGTGACGCTCCTGCCTGAGATCAAATTTGAATACCATTCGAATCCGCAGTGGACATGGTCCGATACCCTTGCCGAGGCGACCGCGACCTTCAAGGCGCTTGCATCCTCAGGCGCTCCCGATATCGAGCTTAAAGCGGATGTAGAGCGCGTGGATGAGGGCGAAGAACTCAAGGCGATCGCGACCGTCACCTTCCGCGGTCAAGAATATACCGCTACAGAAAAACAGCAGATCCGCTGGAATGTATACGTCGGTTCCGTACAGCACGGCACCGTGAACGTCAGCGAAACACTTGTGGAGCCGGGCGAAATCATTGAGGTCGACGCAAAAGCCGATGAGGGTTATGAGATCGAATCCATCTCCATTGAGCCTTTCGACAGCGAGGTGGAGGTTACGACCCTCGGCGACAACTCGTTTGTGATGCCCCGGAACAATGTGAACGTAAGAGTCAACATCGTCAGAGTCGATCCGTATACCATCACGGTCGAGTCGCCCGAGCACGGTACCCTGACCGCGGATAAGGCGACGGCGATGGCAGGCGAGACCGTCAAGCTGACGATCACCCCCGACGACGATTATATGTTGAAAAAACTCGAGATCCAGCCGGCGGATCACTTTAGCTATGTTAAAGTCACCGACGGCGCGTTCACCATGCCGGACTGTGATGTGACGATCAGCGCGGTTTTCTCGTATGTAACGTATGTACCGCAGGTCGAACCGTATATTGACTATAGAGGCGAGTATTTCCTCGGCACCGTGGAGCATTATGACAGCGCCGGCAATCATTATGCAGTGAACCCGGACAAGTCGATTGGCAAGGAGATATATGATCTCTCGCTTTCCTACTTTGACTTCAGGCTCCTCGATGACGATACCTATCAGCTCGAGCATTACACCGGACCGACCGATACCCTGACCGAGCTGGTAATCCCCAAGACCTATTATCGCAAGAAGATCACGGTGATCGGTAACGATATCAGCGATCCCTACGACGAAAAATCCAGGTTCGTGCCGAAGGACAGCCACAGCTTTACGCTGGTGCTCAACGAGAATATCACCGAGATCAAACCTTACAGCTTCCTTGAGGTGCAGGTCGAAAAGGTCACGGGCGATACCTCTAACCTGAGCACAATCGGCGGCGTCGCCTTCTCTGATGCAAACAGTAATGATAATCACAAACTGGATATCAAGCTGGATTATCCCGGCAAAATCACAGTCGGTCGTTCAAGTTTTGGAAATATGAAAGTGACGGCTCGTATCAAGCATGAGACGACCTTCTCAAATGAACTGCTCCTGAGCAGCATCGATTACGTCTGCACCGACGCGCATTCCTACGGCAATCCCGTGTGGACA
>ONPE01000241.1 GCA_900319615.1 uncultured Eubacteriales bacterium | reverse complement strand
GCATTTGCGCTGTTCAAGAGCGCTGCCCGTCTCAAAGACGGCAACCTTGAGATCGGGGCGCTTCTCGGCGAATTCGTATGCTGAAAAGATGCCTCCCGGACCTGCTCCGATGATGATTATATCGTATTTCATAGTTGTTTTCCTTTCGAATTATAATAGAGTTTAATTCCTGCAAAGAATTAAAACGTAGCTTCTACTATCTTTTGATGATTGACGTCGATGACGCCCTTGCCGTTCAGCCTCAGGGTCGGTATAACAGGCAGGCTGACGAAAGCGAGCGTCATCAGCGCGTCGATGTTATCGGACACGCCTAATTCTTCCGCCGCTTCTTTGAGCAGGGTCAGCTTTTTCGTGACCTCTTCTATAGGGAGCGGGCTCATGAGTCCGGCGATGGGGAGGGGGAGCGCCTCGAGGACTTCTCCGTCCGCGACGACGACCAAGCCGCCGTTCAACTGCCTCACAGCCTCGGCTGCAGCGGCGATATCCCTGTCGCTTGTGCCGACGGCGATAAGATTGTGGGAGTCGTGCGCTACGCTGGCGGCGATGGCACCGCGCTTGATGCCGTAGCCCGTGATGAAGCCCACGCCGACATGACCTGTGTTGTGATGGCGCTCGAAGACCGCAACCTTGAGTATATCGCGCTCGATGTCGATGCCGTTGTTCGCCCTGCCGACTTCCGTGGGCTGAATGATGATCTCGTCAGTGAGCAGCTCGTGCTTTTTCAGTCCGATTACGCGCTGACGCTCCTTTATCTCGGGGAAGTGCAGCATTTCGGCGTTCACCGGCGGCATATGGAACGAGTGGAGGATCCTTTCGCTGTTCGGGATCACTTTTTCGGTTCTCGAGGTCATGCTGCCGTTCATCGCGACGATCCTTCCGCCGACATATACCTGCTCGACGTTGATGCTTTCAAGGTCGCTGAGCACGACTATATCCGCCTTGTAGCCGGGAGCCAAAGCGCCGCTGTCTTTGAGCCCGAAGTATGTCGCTGTGTTTATCGTACACATCTTTATCGCGTGTATCGGGTCGACGCCTTTAGCCACCGCCTTGCGGATGATCGCGTCGATGTGACCCTCTTTGAGGATATCCTCGGGGTCTCTGTCATCGGTGCAGAACATCGCGCGGTAGCAGTACGGAGGCTTGCAGATGGGGAGGAGAGCGTTCAGATTCTTCGCCGCGGTGCCCTCGCGTATCATTATCCACTGACCGGCTTCGAGCTTTTCAAAAGCCTCAAAATGATTCGTACATTCGTGGTCGGAGCGCACTCCCGCCGCAACATAGCTGTTCAGCTCCTTGCCGCCGAGGAAGGGCGCGTGACCGTCTACGATCTTGCCCGCACGCCTCGCGTCGATGATCTTTTGCAGCAGCTTTTCATCGCCCTCGGTGACTCCGGATGAGTTCATGACCTCCGCAAGACCGAGTACGTTGTCCTTTTCATAGTATGGCCGCAGATCGTCAGCCTCGAGGGTCTCTCCGCTCTCTTCAAGCGGTGCTGCAGGCACGCACGACGGCATATTGAAGTAGATGTGCATTTTCAGATCCTTGCACAGCTCCATGATGTAGTCGATGCCGTCGGTACCGGCAACGTTAGCTATCTCGTGAGGATCGGCCATGACCGCGACGGTGCCTCTGGGCAGCGAGCCGCGCTCGAACTCTGCCGGTGTCAGCAGGGTGGATTCGAGGTGCATATGAGCGTCCATGAAGCCCGGCACGACGATCCTGCCGCTGACGTCGATCTCTCTTTCGCCGTCATACAGACCGACGCCGGCTATGTGCGAGCCGCATATCGCGACGTCCCATTCTTCGAGCCGTTCGGTGAATACATTGAGCACCTTGCCGCCCTTCAACACCAGATCGGCTTTTGCTCGCCCTGCGGCGACGTCGATGATTCTTTTGAGATCCATAACAGCCTCCCAAGTCAATTGTTAATTAATAATATCATATTTATCGGCGGAATTCAATCGCTTGTTGAACATTTACTGCGAGGATAAATTAGAAAAAATCAAAAATAGATATTGACAAGCACAAAATTAAATGCTATAATTCGACTGTTCGATATGCGAGTGTGCTGGAATAGGCAGACAGGCACGTTTGAGGGGCGTGTGTCTTTGACGTACGGGTTCAAGTCCCGT
>ONPE01000244.1 GCA_900319615.1 uncultured Eubacteriales bacterium | reverse complement strand
GATATCCGCGATCTGATACAGCAGATCGTCGAGAGCCTCGACCGGCACGCCAGATTTATTCTCTTCTCCCCCGATGTTGACCTCGAGGAGGACGTCGGAGGTTATCCCCTGCTTCTCTGAGCAGCGGGATATCTCGTTTGCGAGCTTTACGGAGCTGACGCTCTGGATGAGGTCGACCTTGCCCACGATCTGGCGCACCTTGTTAGTTTGCAGATGACCGATGAACTGCAGCGAGGCGTGCTCAAGATCGTACTGATCGTACTTCGAGAGCAGCTCCTGCACGCGGTTCTCGCCTATATAGCGCAGACCGAGTGAGACAGCATAGTTGATGACCGGCGCTTCGACCGTCTTTGTCGCGGCGAGAAAGATTATATCGTCGGCTGTCTTGCCGACCGACTCCGCCGCCCTTGCGATATTCTCGCATATCGTTTTGTAGTTGTATTCTACATCACATAATGATCTTTCCATCGAACAGATCCCTTCCTTCTATAACAACCTTATCGTAAAGCGATACGGTGGTGCCGTTGAGCAGCACTCCGCTCGCGGGGTTCTCGTTGCAGATTATAAAGTCGTCGCCGGAGTAGAGTATGGCGACCTGACGGAACACCAGCTCGGCGCCGTACTCGACGTATACGCCCTGTACGCGCGCGGTCTTCTTGACGTCGTTGCCGTTTGCGTCCTCTTCATAATAGGTGACGTCATCGTCGTGCAGAGCCGACTTGCTGATCTTGAGACCCTCGTACTCGTTGACGATGATCTCGACGTTATCGCGGCGCAGGTTGGAGAGCGCCTCGTTCATGTAGTTGCACTGCAGCACCGCTACGGCTGTGCCGTCGTTGCCGATATTATTGACGCGCACCACCTTAGCCGGGATGGGCTCGTCCATCGCCGAGGGCAGCCGCACGCGGATATCAGACTCGGTGTGGCTCAGGGAGGTCGCCTCGTCGGACGATATCGGGCACAGGATGTACCAGCTCGAGCCCTTGAGCATCTTGCCGATGTAGGCGTCGGGGTCGATATCCTCGGGCTTTGCGTTCTCCACATCGCTCGCCGTAACCTCGTCGAGGGCTTTTACGTCGAAGCAGTTCTCATACCCGTCGACCTTTGATACAAAGTAGCCTGCGGCGTCGGTCTTGACGGTGCCTATCGGGGCGCCTGTTGACGCCTTGATGCTCTCGCGCTCGGCGGTGAGGGCGGCGATCTTGTCTTCAAAATCACCCTGCTCGCCGGTGACGATCTGCTTGCGCAGGATGGAGGTGAGAAGATCCGCCTCAGCCTGCGGAAGATTGCCGTAGTCGTGGTTGTGGAAGTACTTTATCAGCGAGGTGAGGCGCTCGTTTATCTGACCGTTGACGGTGTCTATGCCGACGTTAGTGGTGTTGTTCACGCCCTTGATCGACTGGAGGAACTCGATGCGCTTATCGAGCTGCTCTATCTGATGGATGGCGGATACGTCGTCCTGCGAGGCGTACGCCGTGGCTATGGTGCCGTTGGCGGTCACCTTGCCGCCGTCGACGACGTCGTAGACCAGAACGCCGTCGGAGCCGGAGCTCAGGCGCTCTTCGTCGCGGACTATGAGCCCCTTGGACTCGATGGTGTCGTACGCCTTGGAGCGGAACGCCGTCTCGGTGACTATATTGTTGTTGCCCATAAAGTTGGTAGTGATGAAGACGAACACGATGTACACGAGCACAAGCGCGAGTCCCAAGCCTATCAATATCCTTTTGGTCAGTTTTGATCTGTTTGAAGAAGCTTTAGCCATAAGCAAACTCCTTTTGGTTTTTCAAAATGTCTTTGCAGGGCTCCGAAAAGAGCCGCGGTTAAATATCAAAATGTTTTCGTTTTGGGTTGCAAAGTTACGAATTATTAGCGTAATTGCAAAATTTCTTTCATCTTTTTACGAAAATTATTCTACAACGACACAATTCCCGTTGGTCGGCATCGGAAACACCCTGCCCTGTGACGCGGACGGAGAAATCGCCGTCGCCATTGTCTTGACGATAGAAACGCAGGATTTCGCCCGCATGTCCTTCTGCCACATAAGCTATCTCAAAGCGGCGTATTTCGTGCGAGGAATGCCACTCGAGGGGAAAAAGGTCGAG
>ONPE01000254.1:1695-2384 GCA_900319615.1 uncultured Eubacteriales bacterium | reverse complement strand
CGTATTCGCAGGCTCCGACATCATGTACTGGGTGGGACTTACCATGTTCCAGACAGGTCTGCCGTTCTTCGTAAAGGTCAGCATGAATCTTGACGAATCTTTTACGCTGTATTTCTTGGGCGGCATGACCGTGCTGTCCGCGTGCTTCTATCCGATCGTATCTAAGCTCGTCAGAAAATTCGGCAAGAAGAAGCTCGTTATCACCGGTTTCATCGGGCTGGCTGTCGCCTACGTCATAGCGGGACTTATCGGCGTAATAGGCACCTCAGTTATACCCGGCGTGGTATACGGCGTGGCCATCTGCGTTATAGCCGCGTTCCCGATGGCACTGCTCGGCATCATTCCTCAGTCCATAGTCGCCGACGTTGCCGAGGCTGACGGTATCGAAACCGGCGAGAACCGCGAGGGCATGTTCTTTGCCGCGCGTACATTTGCCATGAAATTCGGTCAATCGCTCGCCATGCTCGTGTTCACGTCGCTGGCCATCATCGGCACGACTCAAAACACGGACAGCAATGAGATCACCGCGTCCGTCACCGGTATGATCTTTGTCGGCTTTGTGGCTGTCGCGTTCTGCACGCTCGGTGCTGTCATCCTCAGCTTCTACAACGAGAAGAAGATCATGTCGACAATAGAGAAAAAGAATAAGAAAAAAGAAAAGAATAAGCGCGGGTGATTTGATTGATTAA
>ONPE01000254.1:0-1650 GCA_900319615.1 uncultured Eubacteriales bacterium | reverse complement strand
TCATCCTCAGCTTCTACAACGAGAAGAAGATCATGTCGACAATAGAGAAAAAGAATAAGAAAAAAGAAAAGAATAAGCGCGGGTGATTTGATTGATTAAAATAATTGGCGAAAAACATCCCGCCTTTGTCCTGAGCACGGACAATACAAGCTATATTATCAAAATAACCGAAAGCGGTCATCCGGCGCACCTATACTACGGGCGCAAGGTCGAATTCGAAAACGAAGAAGAGCTTGACTCGATCACAGAGAAGCGCGAGTTTGAGATAGGCAACGCGATAGTCTACAGCGAGAAGCACCCCAAGGTGATGCTCGAGGACATGTGCCTTGAAATGTCGTCTTTGGGTCACGGCGATATAAGAGAACCGTTTATTGAGCTTATAAAGTCCGACGGCAGCCGCTCGTGCGACTTTCTGTACGAAAGCTTTGTCACGGACGACGCCCCTCCGTCGCTTACAGAGTTGCCCTGCTCCTACAGCGCCGACGGCAAGGGCGAGCATTTGTGCGTCACGCTTAAAGACGGCGCGCTTTCGCTCGAGCTGCACTACTATGTCTACCCCGAGTGCGACGTCATAACGCGCTGCTCAAAGCTGATAAACAACGGGGATGAAAAGATCGATCTGCTCAGGCTTATGAGCGCGCAGCTCGACTTTGCCGGCGCAGGCTTTTGCGTGACCACCTTTCACGGCGCGTGGGCGCGCGAGATGAATAAATACACCGTTGCTCTGCCCGCGGGCAAGTTTGTGAACGAGAGCAGGGCGGGCTGTTCCTCAAACAGGGCAAATCCGTTCTTCATGGTGCATAGCTCCGGCGCGACGGAAACCTCCGGAGACGTCTACGGCTTCAATCTTGTTTACAGCGGCAGCCACTACTCCGCCTGCGAGGTAAACGCCTACGAAAAAACCAGAGCAGTCACAGGCATACAGCCGCAGGGCTTTTGCTTTGCTTTGGACAAGGGCGAGCACTTTGAAACGCCCGAGGCGGTAATGACGTACTCTCCGCTCGGCTTTACGGGGCAGAGCGTGAACATGCACCGCTTTGTAAAAGCTCACATAGTCCGCGGCGAATGGAAAAGCAAAGAGCGCCCCGTGCTGCTCAACAGCTGGGAAGCCAGCTACTTTGACATCTCCGAACATAGCCTTGCGGCTATGGCAAAATCAGCCAAGGAGCTCGGCATTGAGCTGCTGGTAATGGACGACGGCTGGTTTGCGGAGCGCAACGACGACACAAGCTCCTTGGGGGACTGGGAAGAAAACCCTAAGAAGCTGCCCGGAGGACTTAAAAGACTGTGTAAAAAAATAAACGCCGCCGGACTTGACCTTGGCATATGGGTCGAACCCGAAATGGTCAACACACACAGCAAGCTGTACAAAGCCCATCCCGACTGGGCTATGGCGGTTCCCGGACAGCTGCACAGCGAGGGCAGACATCAGCGCGTGCTCGATCTATGCAACCCTCAGGTAGTGGATTATATAATAGCGAAAATGACCTCGGTCTTTTCGTCTTCAAACATCAAATATGTCAAATGGGACATGAACCGCATCTTCTCTGATGTGTACTCGCCTTATCTAAAGGCGTCGCAGCAGGGCGAGGTCGCGCACAGGTATATCATAGGTCTGTATAAGATAATGCGCACCTTATGCACAAGGTT
>ONPE01000246.1 GCA_900319615.1 uncultured Eubacteriales bacterium | reverse complement strand
AACGCCGGTCTGCCCCACAGCGAGGGCGGCAGGACGGTCTATGATATAGACGCTGAGCGCTTTGCTGAGATCACCGCAGGTCTTGTCGGCGAGGGCGTGCGCATAGCAGGCGGCTGCTGCGGCACGACCCCCGATTATATCAAGGCTCTGACCGGTAAGATCGACTTTACCGTGCCTAAGACTTCAAAAAAGAGCTTCACCGTTATCTCGTCGTACACCGACGCCGTCTTCTTCGGCGACGATCCGGTGCTGATAGGCGAGAGGATCAACCCCACCGGCAAGAAGCGCATGAAGGAGGCTCTCAGGAACAACGAGCTCGACTACATCTATCAGGAGGGCTTGAAGCAGCAGAACGCAGGCGCACAGGTACTCGACGTTAACGTCGGTATTCCCGAGATCGACGAGCCGGAGGTGCTGACCAAGGCGGTCTACGAGCTACAGTCCATCATCGACCTGCCCCTGCAGATAGATACCTCCGACCCCGTCGCCATGGAGCGCGCCCTGCGCATCTACAACGGCAAGCCGCTGATAAATTCCGTCAACGGCAAGCGCGAGAGCATGGACGCGATCTTCCCCCTGATGAAGAAGTACGGCGGCGTGGCGGTAGCCCTTACTCTCGACGAGAACGGCATCCCCGATACCGTAGAGGGCAGGGTCGCCATAGCAAAACGAATCATCGAGACCGCCGCTTCATACGGCATTGATAAAAAGGATCTGATCTTCGATACCCTCGCGATGGCTGTCAGCGCGGATAAAAACGCAGCCGCGACTACTCTCGGCTCGCTCAACGTCATCCGTCATGAGCTGGGCGTGCACACATCGTTAGGCGTGTCGAACATCTCCTTCGGACTGCCGCAGAGGGATATCGTGAACGCCTCGTTCTTCGCGATGGCGCTGGAGAACGGACTTTCCGCCGCGATAATGAATCCCTTTTCCGCGGAAATGATGAAGACCTACCACGCCTACCGCGTTCTGCGCGGGCTCGACGACAACTGCGCCGATTACATCGCCTTTGCCGACACGGTGCAGAACAACGTCACCCTAGCGGACAAGAATACGGCTATATCGGGCAGCGAGGATATCACCCTCAGCCGCGCCATAGTAAAGGGCTTGAAGGATCAGGCGGCTAAGCTTTGCACAGCCATGCTCGAAGATACCGAGCCGCTGACCGTCGTGCAGGAGCACATCATCCCGGCTCTCGATACCGTCGGCAAGGAATACGAGCAGGGGAGAGTGTACCTGCCCGGACTTCTCATGAGCGCTGAGGCTGCGAAATACGCCTTTGAAGAGATCAAAACGCGCATGAGCTCCGGCGGCGGTAAAAGCCGCTGCGCCTTTGTCATCGCGACGGTAAGGGGAGATATCCACGACATCGGCAAGAACATCGTCAAGCTGCTGCTCGAGAACTACGGCTTCAACGTCAGCGACCTCGGCAAGGATGTGCCGCCCGAGGTCATCGTGGACGAGACCGTCCGCCTGCACGCTCCGCTTGTCGGGCTCTCGGCTCTCATGACGACCACCGTGCCGGCGATGGAGGAGACCATCCGTCAGCTGCGAGAGAAAGCTCCGTGGGCAAAGGTAGTTGTAGGCGGCGCTGTGATGACCCGCGAGTATGCCGAATCCATCGGAGCCGACCGCTACGCCAAGGACGCGATGGATACCGTGCGCTACGCCGAGGAGATCGACTCTGCATTGTAAATTATTATTTGCAAAAGTATTGACAAATCCCGCAGTTTCTTATATAATATTTAGGCTGATATAATGTCAGCGCTAAAATGCGCCAATAGCTCAGTTGGATAGAGCAACTGCCTTCTAAGCAGTAGGTCAGGGGTTCGAATCCCTTTTGGCGCGCCATATGGTGGGTATAGCTTAGTTGGTTAAAGCGCCAGATTGTGGCTCTGGAGAGCATGGGTTCGACTCCCATTACTCACCCCACATGACTCATTAGCTCAGTTGGCAGAGCACTTGACTTTTAATCAAGGTGTCCGGAGTTCGAATCTCCGATGGGTCACCATTTAGTTTTAAAGACGAAGATACCCACAGCGGTATCTTCGTCTTTTAACTTTGTCGCAGTGAACCATCGGAGAT
>ONPE01000249.1 GCA_900319615.1 uncultured Eubacteriales bacterium | reverse complement strand
GCGGAAACAACCTATTCGCCGATCGGCGGTTCCACGTCGTTCGTAAAAAACCTTGTAGTTGATTCTGACGCAAATATCCCGAACGTCAGCTTCACGTACAGCATCAGAAGAGGCACAGCTATCCCCGCGACCGAATCTACCATCGAGATCCTTATATCCGATACCGGCGGCGGTACTATCGGCACAGCTACTTTCAGCAACGCCGATATAGCAAACGCTATCCCCGGTCTTCCGACAGACGCTGATCACTCTAACCCGACCGCAGGCAAGAAGTATGTTCAGAAATCGGTCTCTATCACCTTACCCGACACTTCTTTCACAAAGCCCGGCGTATACAGATATGAGATCTCTGAGACAAACAGCAATCTGCCCGGCGTAACCTATGACTCTAACCCGACCCGTTATCTGGACGTATTCGTCGTAGCTGACGAGAACGATGTTCTCCATGTCAACAGCTATGCCCTTCGCGACGCGGCTACAACCATAGGTAAAGACGGCAAGTACACCACCGACCCTGACGATAAGAGCTCGGGTTACATCAACACCCTTACTCAGTACGACTTCGAATTCAGCAAGACTATCGCCGGTAATCAGGGTGATAAGAACAAGAGATTCCCCTTCACGCTCTCTATCTCAGGCGCTAACCCCGGTACATATCCCCTGATCACAAACGATGTAACCGATAACCCCACCACTATCACTGTCGGCGCTAACGGTACCGCTTCTGATGAGTTCTCCCTCACAAACGGCAGCAGCGGTAAGGTCATCGGCCTCAACGCAGGCGCTGTCTGCACCGTCACCGAGGACGCAGACGACTACAACGCTACCCACAGCCTTGACGGCGGTGCGGGCGCTGTCTGCACCGTCACCGAGGACGCAGACGACTACAACGCTACCCACAGCCTTGACGGCGGTGCGTCGGTAGCAGGCGACAGCTCCGGCGCTGTTACGCTCACTGACAGCGACCACAGCGTGGCTTTCACCAACACCCGTAACGGCATCATCCCGACAGGCGTTATCATGACGATAGCTCCCTTCGCTATCGGTATCTGTGTATTCGGCGCGATCATCATCTTCATGATCAGCAGAAGAAAAAGACGCAACTACTGATATCTGAGATAATTACACTTAAGGCTCCGTAAGGAGCGCGGTATCACAGCAGATGATACCAAAATTTGATAAAGGGGCAGCTTGAGAAAATTGCCTCTGATTAGTGCGAATCGGTATTGCCTTTTTTCACGGCAGCGGGAACGCCCGGCCTTATACGGCTCGTTTCCGCTGCCTGACAGGCAGCCGTACAGGTGAGATAATGTTACGTAAAAGCATCATATTTGCCCACAAAAGCATAAACTGTATCGTAGCGATCGTCTCACTGGTGATGTTCCTGATCTGCCTGTACGCTATGATAGACGCTTATATGGTCTATAACGGCGCGAACGATAGCGGGATACTCAGATACAAGCCCGTATACGGCGACACCGAGGTGCTGCGCGAGCTCTCTGACGACGCTGTCGCATGGCTCACGGTAGACGGCACAAGGATCGACTACCCCGTGATGCAGGGCAAGACCAACTCCGAGTATCTCAACAAAGACCCCCGCGGCGAGTTCTCGCTCTCGGGCAGTATCTTCCTCGACAGCAGGAACGACAGCGCCTTCGGCGACCCGTATTCGCTGATCTACGGTCACCATATGGAGTACGGAGCGATGTTCGGCGCGCTCGACGAGTATGCCGATAAAGGCTTTTTTGACGAGCACAAGACAGGCTCGCTTACCGTCGTGAACGGTAAGGAGTACCGGATCGAATTTTTTGCTGCGTGTAAAGCGCAGGCTACCGAGGCGGTAATCTTTGACCCGCCCGAGAGCGATAACACCTCGCTCCTCGAATATCTTGAAAAAAACGCTTTGATCTACTATCCGCAGGATGTCGACGCCGGCGATAAGCTGACGGCGCTCTCGACCTGCCAATCTGCCGAAAGCAACGAGAGAATGATAGTTTTCGGCACGTTACGCTGATCTCTCAAAACAGAAACTTTTTCGAAATCCACAACCAACAACGCAAAACAGGTATATAAAATGAAGAGAATACTGACTTTTTGCATTTTACTGCTATTTGTGCCGGGCTTGCTCGGGTTCTCAGCTCACGCCTATGATTATCAGACCGTCAGGTTCGGTATCGAGGCGGAGGTCACCCTCGGCGGCACGGTAACCATAATACCGAGCGTTAACTGTCCGATCCCCGATAAAACGGTTATCACACTGAAAGACGGCGAGATCGGTCGGTTTGATATAGATTTTTCCGACCCGGGCGTGTTTGACTACACCGTCAAGACTATCCCCGATGAAAGAGAGCTTGAGTTCGACGACACCGTCTACAACGTCAGGATCTACGTGACCGACGCCGACGGAGCTCTTGAGACGACCGTGATCATTTCTACCGGCGAGGAAAAGTACAGCGCCGAACGCCTCGTCTTTGTCAACAAGGCGTCGGAGGGCGATGAGCAGACCGAAAAGCCTACAGAGCTGCCGACCGTCAAGCCGACCGATAAAGCTAAGGAAACGACCGCCCCACAGGATAGCAGCGGTTCGACCGACAACAAAAACAAAAATCCCCAGACAGGCGACGATACAAGGATGGAGATATATTTCCTCTTCGCCATGATCGCCTCAGCCGGCTTGCTGGCGCTCTCGATAATCTACCTGCTCGACACGCAGAAAATGATAAACAAGAAAAAGAATGATTAGACTTACAACATAACCGTATC
>ONPE01000250.1 GCA_900319615.1 uncultured Eubacteriales bacterium | reverse complement strand
TCATCTGACGAGCTTGATCTTGGGGTCTTTTTTGTTTTTGCGGTAGAGGATGAACTTGGAGCCTATGACCTGCACCACATCCGCGCCGAGCTCTTCGGCGATCGTATCCGCAGCCTCGCGCGCAGAGTACTCGCACGCCTCGAGAACCTTGCCCTTGATCAGCTCGCGGGCGGTGATTGCCTCGTCTGCGGTCTTGAAGAGCTGTTCGGAAAAGCCGCCCTTACCGACCATCAAAACGGTGTCTATCGGGTTAGCAAGCGCTCTGAGCTGAGCGCGCTGTTTACTTGTAAGCATTGTCAGTCCTCCCCTTGAAGATCAGGATTACTTTTTTTACAAATAGTCATTGCGAGGGGCTTTAGCCCCGTGGCAATCTCAACCGATTAAGTTATCGTGAAGGACGCAAAAAAGCTAAGGTTGAGATTCCCACGTCGGAACTTTGTTCCTCCTCGGAATGACGATCTGTATGCGTCCTTTGCAATGCACGTTTTTTATCATTATTGATTCGACAGCATTATCAGCAGCTTGTCGTGCAGCATACGTATGGCGTTGCCGCGGTGGCTTATGCTGTCCTTCTCCTGCGGAGAAAGAGAAGCGAAGCTCCTGCCGTCTACGGAAAAAATCGGGTCGTAGCCGAAGCCTCCGTCGCCGGAGGGCTCGTGAGCTATCACGCCCTCGCAGCGACCCTCGACGTCGATACGGGTATCGCTGTCGATGATACAGCATACGGCGCATGAGAAGTGAGCCGTGCGCTCTTCATCAGGGACGTCGGCGAGCTCGCCGAGCAGCAGGGATATCTTCCCGGCATAGCCGAGCTCCTCTCCCCCGTATCTTGCGGAGTAGACGCCGGGTCTGCCGCCCAGAGCATCCACGCATAAGCCTGAGTCGTCCGCAATGACGGGGCAGCCGCACTGATCGAAGGCGTACTTAGCCTTGATGTAGGCGTTATCTGCGAAGGTGTCGCCGTCCTCTACAACGCTGTCGAGGTCTATCCCCTTCTCCGCCGCGGATACAAGGCTGACGCCCAAGGGCGCGAGTATCCGCTCTATCTCCCGTACTTTATTATTATTGCCTGTGGCTATTACAAACTCTTTCATCTTTCATCCTTTGCGAAAAGCGCCTTTGCAAATTCTTCGGGATCGAACGGCTGCAGGTCGTCCACCTGCTCGCCCACGCCGATGAACTTGACGGGGATACCGAGCGTCTCTTTGACGGCGAGGACGACGCCGCCCTTGGCTGTGCCGTCGAGCTTTGTCAGCACGATGCCGGTGATGCCGGTCGCCTTGGCGAACTCGGACGCCTGGTTGATCGCGTTCTGACCTGTGGTGGCGTCGAGCACAAGCAGCGACTCTTTATCAGCGTCGGGCAGCTCGCGGTCGATGACTCGTCTGATCTTGGCGAGCTCGTCCATCAGGTGCTTCTTGTTGTGCAGACGTCCGGCGGTATCTATGATGACGATATCGGTGCCCTTCGCCTTGGCGGAGGCTATGGCGTCAAACACGACGGCAGCCGGGTCGGAGCCCTCGCCCTGAGCCACGATATCGGCTCCGGAGCGCTCAGCCCATATGCGGAGCTGATCTATGGCAGCCGCACGGAAGGTATCGGCGGCGGCAAGGGTTACGCGCTTGCCCTGCTTGACGTAGTAGTTGGCGATCTTGCCGATGGAGGTTGAGCCATCATCTTATCGGGCTTGGTGATGCCCTTGTCCCTGACGCGGATGCGCAGCTCGCCGCAGATCTTGTTCGCGGTCTCGACGCCGACGTCGCCCACAACGAGCATCTCTTCAAGATCCTCGAAGAGAGAGTCGTCGATGACGGTGTACGCCTTGAGAACGGTATCAATGGAATCGACAAAGGTCTCGCGGGTCTTTTTTAATCCTTCTTTAAGTTTACTGAAAAATCCCATAGTGTACTCCTTATATAAGACTTTTATAGCCTTCCCATCGAGGGGAAGGTGGGCGATTTGCCGACAGAGGCAAATCGGTCGGATGAGGTGTATAGATGCACCTCAAAGCTGTTATCGGAATGTTCAGCTCTGCAAGGTGAGCAAAAGACACCTCATCCGTCACCTGACGGTGACACCTTCCCCTCAAGGGGAAGGCATTAAAAGTCATATATAAGGAGTACACTATGGGATTTTTCAGTAAACTTAAAGAAGGATTAAAAAAGACCCGCGAGAACTTTGTCGATTCCATTGATACCGTTCTCAAGGCGTACACCGTCATCGACGACTCTCTCTTCGAGGATCTTGAAGAGATGCTCGTGGTGGGCGACGTCGGCGTCGAGACCGCGAACAAGATCTGCGGCGAGCTGCGCATCCGCGTCAGGGACAAGGGCATCACCAAGCCCGATAAGATGATGGCT
>ONPE01000255.1 GCA_900319615.1 uncultured Eubacteriales bacterium | reverse complement strand
GCCCATATGGAAAGGGTCAGGAGGCACTTCGGCGAGCTGGCGACAAAGGCTAACGGCGTGCTGACCTACTACTACCGCATCGACCCGGAGGTATCCAAGACCGTAAAGGGCTTTTGGTATACCGATCTCGACGGCAAGGGCTTTAAGGAACACGAGGTTACCGACATCACGCAGTACGATACCTCGGATACATCCAAGCTGGTATGGTTCACCGTACCGAAATACGAGGGTCAGGCGATATGGCTGCCGCCGTATCTGACCGATACCCTCAACGTCAAGGTCATCTCTTACAACGTCCCCATATTCTGGCGCGGCATATTTGTCGGCGTTGCGGGCATCGAGATAGATTATACCACAATGGCGGAGCAGGTAGAGAGCATCCGCCTGTACAACAACGGCTACGCGTTTTTGAACAACAGGGAGGGCGATCTGTTCTATCATCCTTATATAGACGTCGCCAACCTCACCGAAGAAACCAAACCTGTGATACCCGACGGCTTGCTGAGCGACAGCACCTTCCTCCACTACACCTTTGAGAACGTAGAGAAAGACGCGGTATGGATGCCGCTGAGCAACGGTATGCGGCTGAATGTCACCGCTCCGGTTGCCGAGACAGAGGGCAACTGGCAGCAGCTGATCCCGGGGATAATCATCGGCGCGGTATGCGTCGTTTTGGCGGCGGGTCTGTTCGTCATGTTCTATACACGGCGTATCTCCAAACCGCTCGAGCAGCTCACCGAGGCTGCCGAACAGGCTGACAGCGGCAACTACGACTATGAGCTGACCTACGAAAACGACGACGAGCTCGGAAAGCTGACCCGAACCTTCAAGCGGCTGTCGGGTCACGTGAGGGATAACATCGACAACCTGAACAAGCAGGTCTTTATCGACGCGCTGACGAATGTGAAGAACAAGGGCGCGTTCGAGATGGATCTCGAAAAGCTCCGCAACGAGATCGAAAGCGGAAAGGTAAATCAATACTTCTCCCTCGGCGTATTTGACTGCGATGACCTGAAGGCGATCAACGACCGCTACGGTCACGATAAGGGCGACATATATCTACAGTCTGCCAGCCGCGCGATATGCAGCGTCTTCTCAGAGAGCTCCGTATACAGGATCGGCGGCGACGAGTTCTCGGTCATCCTGCGCGATGATGATTATCAGAACAAGGAAGTGCTCATAGACCGCTTCAAGGTCGCGTGCGACAGGATCAACTTTGTGACCGATAACGAATGGGAGAAGGTACATATCTCAATGGGCTTTGCAGATTACGACCCGATCCATGACGGCGACGTATCCGACGTTGTACGCCGCGCCGATAAGGTGATGTACGAGAACAAGCGCCTCTGCAAGGAGTCGAAAAAGCATAAGGCTTCTCACAATAATAAACAGACTAAATAAATTTCCCCTGTTCAAGCACTAAAATGTCTACCGGACACTTTAACCCTTTAATATCGGTTGAGATTGCCACGGGACGCATTTCAGATTGTCATTGCGAGGAGGTCTCAATCGGGGTCCCCAAAAAGCCCCTGCTTTTTGGGGAGAGGAGGAGTCGCAACGCGAGTACGAGAGTGGTCATACTTGACCGCTCTCAGCGAGTACAACGAAGGGGAGAGGAGGAGTCGCAACGCGAGTACGAGAGTGGTCATACTTGACCGCTCTCAGCGAGTACAACGAACGACGACGACCGACGTGGCAATCTCAACCATAACCTTTGCGTCCCTCGCAATGACTGTTTTGAATAAAAAGCGATCGCTTTGACAAATAACCGCGACCGCATCGAAAAATAAAATATCTTCCCACAAAACCAGCCTGCCGACCGCTACCGGTCAGCAGGCTGTGTTTGTAATTTGATTACTATATTAATACGGGATCAGACGCAAATGATGTTAAGCTGTTTGATCCGCTTTATCATATAATAGTATAATCAGCGTTTACCTTTTATTTGTTTTCGAAGTAGAGCTTCGCCTCGGTGAACGTACCGAGCACACGCTCTGCAGGCGGCGAAACCGAAGATATCGAATACCGCGTCCGCGAGCTGACCGAAGAAAGCCTCTACAGCCAATTCATGAGCGGTATCAAAGAGCAGATTATCGGCGGCAAGTCCACCTATGCACAGTGGACGGCGAAGCTGAAAAACGAGGGTCTGATCGTTTATAACGCGTTGCCTGCGGACATCCGCGGCTCGATAGATCAGGGCTACGAGGCCCTGTGCAGAACGCTCGGCGTTGCCGAAAACAACCCCGGCGGGATCTATGTCAAGCTGACGGACGTCCTCGGGCTCCTGTCGGCATCCGACCGCGTCGTATATGATCGTTACGACTTGGATCTGCAATCGCTCCTCGACAGCAAGACCCCGAACCGCGTCACCTATAACGTCAGCGGCTACAGCTCAGCGCTCACCGGCGGCGATGTAGAAAACCACGCGACCACCTACAAGGTCAGCTACAGCGAAAGCGGCGACAGCTTCACCGTCACAAACACGGCGATACAGATCGTCGATATGTTCAAGCACTGGATACCCCTCGGCGTAGAAGACGAGGAGATGCCAGACTCCGCATGGCTCGTGCTGATGAGCAAGCCCGGCGTCAGCGATTTTGAAAACGCCAAGAGAATGGCATCGACGGCAGGCTACGATATCTCCGGCCTTGCAGATCTCGAATTACCGGTCATCAATCCGTTCGAGGGCGGAAGCGGCCCATTCAACGTCCTCGGCGAACTTGTGCTCGACACCGACCTGAGCTGGGTCGACACCGCGCTGGGTATGCCGAAGATCGGCGTCGTCAAGGTCGATGAAGCCGACGGCTGGAAGAAGACCATCGTCGATAAAAAATACGATTGCGGTATCCCGAAGGAATATCGCGGCGCAGAGCTGAGCGG
>ONPE01000256.1 GCA_900319615.1 uncultured Eubacteriales bacterium | reverse complement strand
TGTGGGGTCGTTGTTGTAGACGGTCATTTGGTCGTAGTCGCCCTTGAAAAGGCGGACAGCCTTGCCGTCTACTAAATCTATAGCGGGAAACAGGATCATATTAAAACTCCTTCCAAAGCCTTCCCCTCGAGGGGAAGGTGCTGAGCGAGACACTTGTGTCGAGTGAAGCGGATGAGGTGTCTGTCGCCTGCATATTATAGAGAATCATTCTGAGGTATATTGATACACCTCATCCACCGCTTACGCGGTCCCCCTTCCCCTCAAGGGGAAGGCTTTTATACTTCACAAAAAGCTCTGAGGATGTTCAAGCCGACGTCGCCGCTCTTCTCGGGATGGAACTGGCAGCCGAAGACATTGCCTTTCTCAACAGAGGCTGTCAGCTCGGCGCTGTACTCGGTGGACGAAGTACACGCAGTCGCCGTCGTTCAAATATTTGAACAGGGGGCTTTGTTTTTTTACTATCAGGCGGTTCCAACCGATGTGGGGTATCTTCAAGCCCTCGTCTATCACGTCGGATATCGGGCGCACGCTGCCGTGTATCAGCCCGAGCCCCTCGTGCTCGCCGTACTCGTAGCTCTTATCAAGAAGCAGCTGCATACCGAGGCAGATGCCCATGATCGGCTTGCCTGAGGCAGCCTCTCGCCTGACGACGTCAGCCATGCCGGTGTCTCTCAGCTTGCGCGCGGCGTCTTCAAAGGCGCCTACGCCGGGGAGGATCAGGCGGTCGGCTTCAGCTATCACGTCGGGATCGGAGGTCACGACAGCCTCGCTGCCGATCGCGGCGAACGAGCTCTTCAGCGAGAAAAGATTGCCTACGCCGTAGTCGATGATCGCTATCATCACAGTACCCCCTTGGTGGACGGGATCTCGTCAAAGAAACGCGAGTCTATCGCAACAGCCTGCTTCATCGTGCGGGCTACGCACTTGAACGCACCCTCGATGATGTGGTGGCTGTTTTTGCCCTCGAGCTGCTTTATATGCAGGGTGAGGTTCGCGTTGCGGACGAAGCCCCAGAAGAATTCTTCGGTAAGCTCGGTATCGAAGGTGCCGACTTTTTCGGTCGGGATGTGCAGATCGTAGTTCAGATAGCTCCTGCCGGAGATATCGACAGCCGACAGGATCAGAGTCTCGTCCATAGGCAGGATGAAGCTGCCGTAGCGCACGATGCCGCGCTTATCGCCTAAAGCCATATCGAACGCCTGACCGAGCGCGATGCCGATATCCTCAACGCTGTGGTGGTCGTCGACATAGGTGTCGCCGTTGCAGGTCAAAGTAAGATCGAAGCGCCCGTGCTTGGCGAACAGGGTGAGCATATGGTCGAGGAAGCCGACGCCGCTGTTTATCTCGCTCTTGCCGGTGCCGTCGAGGTCGAGGGTAAGGGCGATATCGGTCTCTTTTGTGGTTCTCTTTATCTCAGCGGTCCTCATGCTGTTCCTCCGTTATCTCTATTATTTTTTCGATCAGCACATCTATCTGCTCTTTTGTGCCGACGGTGATGCGGTTGTGATCGTACAGGCGAGGCTTGTCGAAGTGGCGTATCAGCACGCCCTTTTCCTTAAGTCTGCGGTAGAGCATACCGCCGTCGAGCGAGGGGTGCTTCGCGAACACAAAGTTGCTCACGGACGGCGTGCAGGCAAAACCGAGCTCTAAGAGCTTTTCGGTCAGATAGACCCGGTTGTCGGCGATAGTCGCGCAGCACCTGCGGATGTATTCGTCATCCAGAAGAGTGCCGACGCCTGCCGCCTGAGTGACGGTATTTATGTTATAGGGATTTGTAGAATACTTGATGGTGTTGAGGTCGCGGATCAGGTCGCGGTTCGCGATCGCCATGCCGAGCCTGCCTCCGGCTAATGAGCGCGACTTCGAGAAGGTCTGGGTAACGATAAGGTTATCGTAGCTGTGTATCAGACCCACGACACTCTGCGCGCCGAAATCGACATACGCTTCATCGACGACGACGATATTGTCGGGATTGCCCTGCAATATCCTCTCGATATCATCGAGGCTCAGG
>ONPE01000257.1 GCA_900319615.1 uncultured Eubacteriales bacterium | reverse complement strand
TTAGGAGTTAGGAATTGATGGCGGGCGCTGCCCGCACCCGATTTATACTCGCTGTCATTGCGAGGAGGCGGCAAAACCGCCGACGTGGCAATCCCACACCGCTAAATACCGGTTTGTATATAGAAAACAACATTCCCTCTTTGTGGGATTGCCACAGCCCATAAATGGGCTTCGCAATGACATTTAATATATAAGTTCATTCAGGTAAATATAAGTACATTCAGGAGGTTAGGACAAATGACATTCAACAGTATTTTCACAGGCGACCAGATAACCCTTGTACAGGGGCTCATATGCACCGGCACGGCGCTCATCCTCGGTCTGATATCATCGCTCGTTTACAGATACAAGAGCTACTGCTCCAAGAGCTTCGCGGTAACGCTCACCATCATCCCGGCTATCGTCGCGATGCTGATAATGATGGTCAACGGTCTGGCGACAGGCGCAGGCATCGCGGTGCTGGGCGTGTTCTCTCTGGTAAGATTCCGCTCGCAGCCCGGCTCGTCGAGAGAGATCCTCGCGATCATGCTCTCCATGGCTATCGGCTTAGCTTGCGGCGGCGGATACATCACCTTCGCGGTATTTGCGGCTGTAGTGGTATGCGTGGTATGGATCATCCTCTACTCCACCCCCTTCGGCAACACCGCCAAGAAAGAGCTGCGCATAGAGATACCCGAGAACCTCGACTATGAGGGACTCTTCGACGACATCTTCAGCGAGTTCACCACCAAGGACGAGGTCATCACAGTCAAGACCGCCCAGATGGGCAGCGTCTACGAGCTCAGATACCACATCTCTTTGAGGAAGGATAAGAGCGAAAAAGCGTTCATCGACGCCATCCGCGCCCGCAACGGCAACCTGCCCGTATCCTGCGGCAGAGTAAAGAATGAAACGGAGCTGTGACACGCTTGCGTGTTTTTACACCATACTTTTCTGTAAGATGTTGTCCGAAGTGAGATAGATCACAGCGTTGGGAGAAATATAATAGTTAGGAATTAGGAGTTAGGAGTTAGGAGTTGTAGGAAAGCCTGACGGCTTTTGGATTGATATAACAGTATTAATTATTCAATGTTATTCTCTCTTTCTCATGTTCATTTATTTGTGTGATACAAACGTTACAGAGAGATTTTATATGATTCGGGTGAGGGCGGAGCCCTCCATCAACTCCTCACTCCTAACCAACTCCTCACTCCTAACTCCTAACTCCTAATTAAACCGTCGGTATCACATCTCAACGCCGTGATCCATCTCACTTTGGACAAAATCAAACTCACCGGTATGGAGCAGAAAACAGCCGCCTATGCAAAGCGCATAAGCGGCTGATTTTATCTGCAAAATTATCTTCTGTCTCTTCTCGGTCTGGAACCGCGGCCGCGGCCTTCGCGGCGAGGCTTGCGATCCTCGTCGGGGTCGTTCTCGGGGGTGAGTCCGTCTACCTCGATCAGCACATCTCTGCGGCTGAGGTTGAGTCTGCCCTTGTCGTCGATCTCGAGCACCTTGACGCGGATGATGTCGCCCACGTTGACTACGTCGGTGACCTTCTCGGTACGCTTGACGTCGAGCTGGCTGATGTGCACCAGACCCTCCTTACCGGGGGCGATCTCTACGAACGCGCCGAAGTCCATGATGCGTGTGACCTTACCTAAGTACATAGCGCCGGGCTCGGGGTCGGAGGCGATGGTCTGAATGATCTCGATAGCGCGCTGACACTTCTCGGCGTCGAGGCCGGCTACGAATACCTGACCGGTCTCGCCCTCTTCCTCGATATCTACCTTACACTCGCACTGAGCCTGGATCTCCTTGATGATCTTGCCGGACTTGCCGATGACCTCGGCGATCTTGTCGGCGGGGATGGTGGTGGTGAACATCTTGGGAGCGTACTTGGAGAGCTCCGGACGAGGCTCGGCGATAGCCTTGAGCATTACCTCGTCGAGGATATAGTTGCGAGCCTTGTGGGTCTTTTCAAGAGCCTCCTTGACCATCTCGGGCAGCAGACCGCTGATCTTGAGATCCATCTGGATGGCTGTGATGCCGTCGTGTGTACCGGCTACCTTGAAGTCCATGTCGCCGAAGAAATCTTCGAGACCTTGGATATCTACCATAGTCATCCAGCGCTCGCCTTCGGTGATAAGGCCGCAGGAGATACCGGCTACGGGAGCCTTGATCGGCACGCCGGCGTCCATCAGAGCGAGGGTGGAGCCGCATACGGAGCCCTGTGAGGTGGAGCCGTTTGAGGATACTACCTCGGACACCAGACGCAGGGAGTACGGGAACTCTTCAAGCGAGGGGATGACCGGCAGCAGAGCGCGCTCGGCAAGAGCGCCGTGGCCGATCTCGCGGCGGCCGGGGCCGCGTGAGGGTCTTGTCTCGCCTACGGAGTAGGACGGGAAGTTATAGTGATGCATATAGCGCTTCTCGGTATCCTCGTCGATGCCGTCGAGCAGCTGGATGTCGCCGACGGTGCCGAGGGTAGCGATGGTGAGCACCTGAGTCTGACCTCTGGTGAACATACCCGAGCCGTGTACGCGGGGCAGGATGCCTACCTCGGAGGCGAGGGGACGGATATCGTCCATGCCTCTGCCGTCTACACGCTTCTGCTCGTCTAAGAGCCAGCGGCGGACGATGAACTTCTGCGTCTTGTACAGGCACTCGTCGATCTTAGCCTCGCTCTCGGGATATATCTCATCGAATTTCTCGTGAACAGCCTCGTAGATGGGCTTGAGTCTTTCGTCGCGGACGGTCTTGTCGTCGGTGTCGAGGGCAGCCTTTACGTCTTCCTCGGCAAA
>ONPE01000258.1 GCA_900319615.1 uncultured Eubacteriales bacterium | reverse complement strand
CCCACCCCCGTATCCGACGACGACCTCGCGGCATACTTCAAGGAAAACTACACATCCTACAAGTACTTCTCCGCGAACCTCTACACTACCGAAACTCAGACAAGCACCGACGGCACCCAGGAAGACACCACAAAGGATGTTCCGCTCCCCGAGGATAAGGTAGCAGAGTATCAGAAGGACTTCGACAGCTACGCATCCACACTTTCCTCCGGCGGCAGCTTTGACGACGTCCTCAAGACGTATATGGACAAGTATGAGATCGAGGAGGATCCCCACACCGAGAATGTCACCGTGCTCGACGAGGACGCTACCGACGAGATCATGAAGACCATCTACGATATGAAGGACGGTCAGGCTTTGACCATCACCATCGGCGACAGCGACGACTCCAAGCAGATCTATCTGATCTACAGAGAGCCGATCGAAAAGCAGGTGGACGCTTACACAAAGACAGCTACCGGGGACGAAGCGGCTTCGACCAACGAAATGACAGGCGAGAACAACCGTGACTCTGTCCTCTCGAAGATGAAGAGCGACGAGTTTGAGGATATGATCAAGAAGTCCATCGAGGATCTCGGCATCGCTCTGAACTCTGCCTGCAGCAAATTCAAGCCCGCAATGTTTGAAGAAACAGCAAAGAAATAATCACCTGTAATCAGAACAGTCAAAAAATACGAACGGAGTTGATTTGATGAATCGAACTTTTAAGTATATTTCGCTCGTTTTGGCGTTACTGTTCGTCATCGCCGGCACATCGCTTATCGCGTTTGCGGATGAAGAGACGCCTGCCGCCAACCCCGCCGAAACTCCCGTTGAGACCCCTGCGGATAACCCCGTCACCCCCGAGCCGGCTCCTGCCGATCCGGTCATAGTCGATCCGGGCAACGCAGGCGGCACGGGTACCGACCCGGGCACAGGCACGGGCACGGGAACGGGTACCGACGGCAACAGCGGCGTGATAGTCGACAACGGCTCGAACGGTGCAGGTTATATCGCCGAAGACCCGAACCAGACCAACAATCAGGCATATAACAATAACATCAATAACAACAGCTACAATACCCAGTACGGCTACGATGAATACGGCGACGGCACAGGCAATGAAGAAGCCGCCGGCTCTGTGACCTCCAACACCACTCTGTATCAGTCGTCGGGTCTCAGCGACAAGGATGCCGCCCCCAACCAGTGGAGCGAGATCACCCTTGACGAAAAGACCGTAAAGACAGGTACGGCGAGCTTCAAGTCTATCAAGACAAACTCTAATGAAGCTGCAGGCGAGTGGATCGTATATCTGGGATATTTCCTGATCGGTCTCGCGGTACTGGGTATCCTGTACTTCATCATCGCGACCATCGCACAGCGCAGATATGACCGCGAGATGGAGAGGCTCGAGCGCCGCGGCAGATCGACCGCTCCGCCCAGATCGGTAGCAGGCCGTATGGAGGAGCAGGAAAGACGTCAGGCGAGGGCTTCGGCTCCGCCGCGCACATCGCGCTATGCAGACGAGGCTCCCTACTACTCACGCAGGGCTTCATCCAAAGCCGATACCGGCGAGGTCTACGTACCGAGACGAGGCTCCCTACTACTCACGCAGGGCTTCATCCAAAGCCGATACCGGCGAGGTCTACGTACCGCGCAGAACAAGAGCAAAATAACTTCACAAACACAAAAATCACGCCTCCCGGCAACTGCTGTCGGGAGGCGCTTTTTTTGCTTTTCTCTATTCAGTTTATACCGATATTTCTATAAAGCATTAACAATTATTGGCGGATAAGTGCTAATGCGTCTTAATGAAAATCAGTATCGTTTTTTATTTGAACGCGATCACCGTATACTGCGCGCCGCTCTCGTTCAGGCTCACGCGTATGCCGTCGGCGTTCTCTGCTATCTGACGCACGATGACGCCCGAGGTGGTTACGCTGACGCCGGTAGAGAAGCCGTAGCCGTTGGTCGCGATACCGAAGTTGGCTGTATTTTTGTTGTCAAACCAGCCTGCCGGTAT
>ONPE01000260.1 GCA_900319615.1 uncultured Eubacteriales bacterium | reverse complement strand
TCGAGCTCCTCTTTGTTTGTCGCAGGATTCAGGACGAGCACCTTTACGCCGGCGCTCTCTATACTCTGTCTTGCGTCAGCCGCAAGATAACCGTCGGCTATCACGAGGTCGGCTCCTGCAGCAGTGATGGCGTTTACGTCGGGAGCCGAAGCTTTTCCGACCGTGGGCACGACCTTGAGGAAATCCTGATCACATTCCTCGCTGCGGCCGACCATCTTGATGTCGTAGCCGATATAGGATATGATATCCGCGAGCTTGTCGCTGAGCACGACTACCGACACAGGCTCCTTGTCGATGGTGACCTCACCGACGGTGACCGGGAAGTTATCGGAGTTGCCGTTATTTGAGCATCCTGCGAACAGCGCGCAGGACATAAGCAGGCACAATGCCAGCAGAACAGATAATGTACGTTTCATTGTTACACCTCTTTGGTTTCTGTTTGTCGGATAGATCCGTTAGCTGAATGATATCCGTTATCGGATGATATCCATAACATATATATTGTACCCAAAGTGACCGCGATAGTCAAATAAAACTGTTAAATAAAACGAAAATTTAAAATTTATTAAAAAATTGTAAAAAATACTTGCATTTTCAAATAACCGGTGCTATAATAGCAACTGTTCCAAAGAACACAGTTGGTGTTGATGACGCAGGGGGTCCACCCGTTCCCATCCCGAACACGGAAGGTCCACCCGTTCCCATCCCGAACACGGAAGTTAAGCCCTGTAGTGCCGAAGATACTTGGCTGGCGACGGCCCGGGAAAATAGGAAGATGCCAACATCATAAAAGCGGCCGCCCAGTAGGGCGGTTGTTTTTTATTTATCCGCAGATTTTCGAGGACAAGGAGGGAGCTCATGGATCGACGGACGATAATAAAAAAAGCGATGTTACTCGCGATACCTATGATGATACAAAGCGGCATCACCAACGCCGTCGGTCTGGTCGACCACATCATGGTGGGCAGTCTCGGCACCGAGGCTATGACCGCCGTATCCATCGTCGGACAGCTCCTCTTTGTGTACGCTCTGGCGCTGATCGGCGGCTTATCGGGCCCCGGTATATACACAGCCCAGTTTTACGGACAGGGAAACACCGAGGGCGTACGTGCCTCTACAAGGATGAAGGCGATCATCGCGATAGTCTGCACCCTGATAGGCACGGCTGTTCTTCTGCTGTTCGAAACGCCGCTGATAAACCTGTATCTGCACGGAGAAAGCGCGGATATCGACTCCGCTCTCACGCTCGGATACGCCAAGGATTATCTTCACATAATGCTGTTGGGGCTGCCTGCTATGGCGGTGACCCAGATATACGCAAGCTCTCTGAGAGAGACCGGCAACAGCGTCAAGCCCATGGCGGCGGGCATCGTGTCCGTCGTCGCGGATGTGTTCTTCAACTATCTGCTGATATACGGCAGCTTAGGCTTCCCGAAAATGGGCGTGAACGGCGCCGCCGCTGCGACCGTGATCGCGAGATACCTGGAGATGATCACGCTTCTGCTGTGGGTATATCTGCACAAAAAGGATCATCCGTTCGTCCAAGGGCTGTGGAGCACCCTGCGCGTACCGCGTGAGACCGGCAAGAGGATCCTTATCAAAACCATACCGATCTTCCTCAACGAATTTTTGTGGGCGGCATCCATAGCGGCCATGACCCAGTGCTTCTCAACGCGAGGGCTCGAGGTCGTCGCAGGTATAAACATCTCAAACGTGCTGTGTAATCTGATGAACGTCGTCTTCGTATCTCTTGGATGCGCGGTCGGAATACTGGTAGGTCAGTCGCTGGGAGCCGGGGACTTTATCATGGCTAAGAGGCAGAGCTTTACCCTGACATGGTTCACGGCGCTGCTGTGCATGGGGCTGACGTTCGCCCTGATCGCGTTATCGAGGGTCTTCCCCATGCTGTACCAGACCACGGACGAGGTACGCGGCATAGCGACCGATTTCATCATCGCTACGGCGATATTCTTCCCGGTACAGGGCGTGCTCAACACGCTGTACTTCACCCTGCGCTCGGGAGGCAAGACTTTGATAACCTTCGCCTTCGACAGTGTATTCTCGTGGGTGGTGAGCATCCCTCTCGCTTTTATACTCTGTTTATTCACAGATCTCCCCGAGATCTCCCCGTGCTTGTCGTCTACATCATCGTACAAGCTGCGGATATCCTGAAGATAGTGATCGGAACGATCATGATACGCAAGGGGATATGGGTCACTAACCTCGCCGAGGAGATACCGGAATGACCGTATATCAATTTTTTCTAACGGACGCAGTCTTGTATTGCGTCCGCTGTTTTTTTGAGGTATAATATATGTAATAAATATGGTCAAGATCTTCACGGGTCGCATACAAACGAGGTATGAACCGAAGCTCGACACTGTGATTATTTTATTATTATCAAATTATGCGTACGTAAAAATACGGAATATTAAAACGTGCGCGTCATCGGGAGGGATCTGTAATGACTGACATCGAAAAGCTCAGGGAGATCATCGAAAACTCGCATCGGATAGTGTTTTTCGGAGGCGCGGGGGTATCCACCGAGAGCGGCATACCCGACTTTCGCTCCGCGGACGGACTGTATCACCAAAAGTACGATTATCCGCCCGAGGAGATACTCAGCCACACCTTCTTCATGCGCAACACCGAGGAGTTCTACCGCTTCTACCGCGACAAGATGCTCTGCCTTGACAAGAAGCCCAACAAGGCTCACCTCAAGCTCGCCGAGCTTGAGCGCGCAGGCAAGCTCTCCGCCGTCGTCACCCAGAACATCGACGGACTGCATCAGGCGGCAGGCAGCAGGCGCGTATATGAGCTTCACGGAAGCGTGCTGAGAAACTACTGCCGCAACTGCCGAAAATTCTACTCCGCTGAGTTCATCAAGAATTCCGAGGGCGTGCCGAGGTGCGAATGCGGCGGCATCATCAAGCCCGACGTCGTGCTCTACGAGGAAGGACTGAGCGACAGCGTGGTAACGGGCGCACTCAACGCTATCCAGACCGCCGACACGCTGATTATCGCGGGCACAAGCCTGACGGTATATCCTGCCGCGGGCTTTATCCGCTATTTCAGAGGCGACACGATCGTCCTGATAAACCGCGACTCAACGCCCTACGACTCACACGCGGACTTGGTTTTCCGCGATAAGGTCGGAGCGGTTTTGGGACAGATTAAGGTTAATTGAAAATGAAAAATTGAAAATTGAAGATTTCGGGCGGGCGCTGCCGCACCCGAAAAAATAAACGGAAAGGTTCGTTGTGAACCCTTCCGTTTTTTCTGTTTAGATGGTGCCGAAGATTCTGTCGCCTGCGTCGCCTAAGCCCGGACAGATATAGGCTTTTTCGTTGAGCTGGCGGTCAAGACAGCCGACATAGAGCTGAATGTCGGGGTGAGCCTTCATCAGCGCGCTTACTCCCTCGGGAGCCGCGATGATCGACATGAACTTGATTTTTTTGCCGCCGTGCTGCTTGATCATTGTGACAGCGTCGATAGCGGAGCCGCCTGTCGCGAGCATCGGGTCAACTACGACGATCTGGCGCTCGCCAATGCTGTCGGGCAGCTTGCAGTAATATTCGTGGG
>ONPE01000261.1 GCA_900319615.1 uncultured Eubacteriales bacterium | reverse complement strand
TATCCTCGGGGTCTGTGATTTATGGGAGCCTGGATTTAAAACAACTAAAATGAGAAATTGTTAAGGAAATACTATTCATTAGAATTGGTTTCGGCTCCCCGTAAATCCTTTATTCAACATCCTGCAGGGCAGCATAGCCTTCTTCGCCGGTGCGAACCTTTACAACGTTATCAACGCTGTAGACAAAGATCTTGCCGTCGCCGATATGTCCGGTATAGAGCGCTTTCTTTGCCGCTTCGATCACGTCGCGTACAGGGATCGCGGATACGACCATCTCGACCTGTATCTTCGGCAGAAGGTTGGTGTCGACCAGAACGCCGCGGTAGTATTCGGGCTTGCCCTTCTGCGAGCCGTAGCCCATGACATGGGTGACGGTCATGCCGGTGATGCCGAGCTGAGCCATAGCTCTCTTGAGCTTTTCAAAGCGGGCTTCCTTGCAGATGATCTCGATCTTAGTGAATCGCTGCTCGCCGTTATCAAAGGACGGTACGCTTCTGACCTCGACAGCCTCGGCGACGGGTGTTTCACCTGCGACAACTGCAACGTCATCGCCGTATACGGAATAATCCTCAGCTGCAGCCGCAAAGCCCGCGTATGCCGACGGCAGACCGTGCTCGGTGATGTCGAGACCCATGATCTCTTCCTCTGCGGAAGCGCGCAGCCCGATCGTCTTTTTGATGATGATAAAGGTGATGACCATCATGATCGCCGCGTATACGGCAACAGAGGCGAAGCCTAAAAGCTGTAAGCCGAGCTGGTGAAAATCGCCTGTATAGAAGAGACCGGAGAGTCCTGCCGGAGCGTCGGGATTTGCGAGCAGACCGACCGCGATCGTGCCCCAGATACCGTTTGCCATATGCACGCCTACCGCGCCGACGGGATCGTCGATGTGCAGCTTCATGTCGAGCGCCTCGACGACGACAACGACAAGGATACCGGACACGATACCGACGACTGTCGCGCCGATCACATCAAAGGCGTCACAGCCTGCAGTCACGCCGACCAAGCCCGCCAGAGAGGCGTTCAGGCACATGGATACATCGGGCTTGCCGTTTTTGATCCACGTAAACGCCATAGTGACGCAGGTGGCGACCGCGGGAGCGATGGTGGTAGTCAAAAAGATAGACGCAAGCTCACTCGGAGTGGTCGCTGCCGCTCCGTTGAAGCCGTACCAGCCGAGCAGTGGTCGCTGCCGCTCCGTTGAAGCCGTACCAGCCGAGCCACAGGATGAATACGCCCAGCGCGCCGATGACGATGTTGTGACCGGGAAAGGCGTTGACCTTGACGCCCTTGCCGTTTTCATCACGCTCATACTTGCCGAGTCTCGGTCCTAGGATTGCCGCGCCGACCAGCGCCGCGATACCGCCGACCATGTGGATCGCGCAGGAACCCGCGTAGTCATGAAAGCCGAGCTGACTCAGCCAGCCGCCGCCCCAGATCCAGTGTGCCTCGATCGGGTAGATGAACAGCGAGATCACGCCCGAATAGATGCAGTAGGCGGAGAACTTCGTCCTCTCTGCCATCGCACCGCTGACGATAGTAGCGGTCGTAGCGCAGAAAACGAGATTGAACACAAAGGTGGATGCGGCGGTATAGTCGCCGTTGCCGGGAGATGCGATGAACTCCTTGAAATGAGCGAATAAGTCCATGTTCGGGATACCAATCAGACCGAACAGGGTATCTTCACCCATCATGATGGTATAGCCCAAAAGGGCGAATACCACAGTACCGATACAAAAGTCCATCAGGTTTTTCATGATGATATTGCCGGCGTTCTTGGCACGGGTAAAGCCTGCCTCTACCATCGCAAAGCCTGCCTGCATCCAGAACACCAGCGCGGCGCCTATCAAAAACCAAAATTCTACTGTCATACATATACCTCCTTTATTGCCTCCCTTTTGTAAAGGGAGGGGAACCGCGATCAGCGGTGGAGGGATTGCATGAATGATCGAGCAAAGCGAAAAACAATAATATTTGGTTAATCGCTACGCTCTATTTGTACAATCCCTCAGTCACCGGATACGAGCATCCGGTGACAGCTCCCTTTCCCAAAGGGAGCCAAAAAAGGCGTACCCTGCAAAAACAGAGTACGCCTTTGTACACATATTGGCTGTCCCTTGAGTAAATGCCGGTTAATTCGACGTAACAATAACTGTGTCATTGCGAGGGCTTTAGCCCGTGGCAATCCCCTTGTCATTAATGGATTGAACAGTGAGATTCTGCTCCTATCAGGGGGATTCCCACGGTCGCACGACACGTGTGTCGGCGCTCCCTCGGAATGACAACGAATACGAAAACTGTATTAATCGACAGTTACTTGTGGGGAAGGTTTTATTATCTCACTCCGAAGAGCAGTTCGCCGTAGGTCGGCAGCGGCCAGATCTCGGCGTCGACGACCGCTTCTGCGGCGTCGGCATAGTTGCGCAGCGTCTCCATCTGAGGCAGGAGCTCGTCACGGACGAAGTTTGCCTGTTCTGTGATGTCGTCGATATGGTTCAGATGATCGGCGAGGCGCTCGAGGATACCCGCGTT
>ONPE01000262.1 GCA_900319615.1 uncultured Eubacteriales bacterium | reverse complement strand
GTTTAAAAATGACATAAAGTTCGGAAAAATTGCCTTTCATACTCGCATGGGTCATAAAAACCCATGATTTTACGGGTATGGTCAGCCCCCGCAACCAAACTAAGACTCTCGATTTGATACAATCGGGAGTCTTGTTCTTTGTACCGACACCACATAAAACCGCATAGATAAGCCGTTTCTTAGCGATATTGGCGCAATAATGCCCTGCCGGGGAATCAAGTGTTGATGACTTTGATTTCACCAGCAGGGCTTTTTTTCTTGCCGAAATACGGCTATCGTTTGATTTTTGGGCTAAAGTTTGCCTTATGGGGCTAAAGTTTGCCTTATGGGGCTAAAGTTTGCCTTATGGGGTTATCGTTTGTCTTAAGCTGTTTTATCAGAAAATAGTATTATGCCTGATAACGCATCAAAAAACAAAGCCGCGATCTGTTGCGATCGCGGCCTTGCCTGTTGTTATGATATTTTGATCTTTGAGTTGATGTCAGCCCGTCAGCCTCTTCGATGATCAAAGAGGCGAAGGTATTTAAGGGATCTGATTACCTATGCGGTTATCATTATGCCGTGCTCAGCCGAACAGGATCTTTGCTGCTTCATGGTAGCGGTAAAGCGCCGTGATAACGTTGATAAGATCGGCGCTTGCGCTGTCGTCGGTAAGGACGTCCTTGACGTAGCTGAGCGGAGATACCGAGCCTATGGTAACGCTGCCCACAGAGATGTCGTATGCTTTGTCGAGGTCGGGCGAGGGTATGTCGGTGATCTCGATGTAAACGTACCTTGAGCCGTCCTGATAGTTCTTGACCTCAGCCGGAGCACCGTTGATCTTGAAGTTATCGGCGCTGTATTCTCCCGTGCCGGTCTTCTCGAAGTAGAAGCGCAGGGTGGTCTTGCTGCGGAGCAAGAGGCTGCAGCCGTAGTACTTCACACCGTAGGGGCTGAGAGCCTCGTCGAAGCTCTCGCTCTTCGGCAGCGCATCGCCGAGGGCTTCGATCTCGGAGGTGCTGAGGTAACTGAGCGGATAGTCGACGCCCTGATTTGCAAGGTTGTCGGTGTTGTGAACGAACTGCTTTTGAGCCGTCGCGCCGTAGTTGAGCATGGTCATCTGAGTAAGCTTGCCTATAATCATCAGAGAAGATGACGTCGCAGTAGGCTCTGACGGAGTAGTGATGGACCGCTGTCTCGACGTCGTCGATATACAGGGTGGCGGTGATGACGTCGGTCATCTCGGCCGCGCTGACGTAGGCGGTAGCCTTGTACAGCTGCATACCGTCGATCTCGTAGGGATCGCCGCCGAGGGTAACGGTCTCGGTCTTGTTGTTCCACGCGAAGCTTACCTTAGCCTTGCCGGAGGCAACGTCTTCGGCGTCGGCTCTGACGTAGAAGTTCACGCCGATGTCGCCGCCCAGGGTCAGGCTGTGCCTGGGGAAGTAGGACGGGATGGCTTTGGTATGGGTGGATGTGTAGGTCTCGCCGTCAACGACGACTGTGGCGGTGTAGGTCTGCACGCCGTCGGCGTCACCGGTGGGCGGGGAGGTGATCTCGGATGTGACCGTTGCCGGCAGCTCGCCGGAGTGATACTTACAAGAGCTGATATTGCAATTGATATCGGCTGTGGCGGAGCTGCAGTCGGCAGCCCATGTCCATGCGGGCTCGCTGTGGCGGTCGATACCGATGGTCTTTATCGACAGCTTATGTCTTTGAACGACTCATAACGCAGGTCGTTCAAGCCCGAGCCTACCGTCACGGTCTCGAGATTTGAACAGTTCTGGAACGACTGGTAGTCGATCGTGTCGATGTTATCGCCCATGGTGATGTTTTTGATATACGTGTTATTCTTGAAGGAATAGGCGCCGACCTGAGTGATCGCCGTGCCGGCGGGCAGATCGTCTGTCGCAAGGCTCTCGGGGACGGTATCGGGGATGATGACGTCTGCGTCGTGAGCGTTGTACTTAACGATGCGCGCGGTGCCGTTGTCGAGCTTTGTGAGCTTGAAGTACGGTAATGCGGTATCCTCAAAAGCGACCTCGGTATTGCCGTCTGCGTCGGAGTAGTACTTGCCGCAGACCGAACAATGCCAATATTCGATGTTGCCGGGGGTGTAGACGCCGGTTTGCGCGTCGTGGGTGGGTATGACGGCGGCGGTATGGTCAAAGGTATGGCCATTGGGTGGAATGACGGCAGTGGTTTGGGGTATCTCGTAGTAGCCATCCTGATCGGAGAAATACTTCTCGCACTGTTCA
>ONPE01000263.1 GCA_900319615.1 uncultured Eubacteriales bacterium | reverse complement strand
GTGGACGTCATCGTCCATGTGTTCAACGAGGACAGCCGCAGGTACTATGACCTCGACCGCCTCTGGGAGGACGGCGAGGCTGTGGATATCTCGGATATCCTCAGCGCACCGTGATTTTGCGTTTGAGATAATTCTGCACCGCATAGATCACAGCGTGATGAGCCTTCCCCTTGAGGGGAAGGTGTCACCGGACACGCGTGTCCGGTGACGGATGAGGTGTCTTTCACTCACCTTTCAGAGAGAATCTGATAACCGCATTGAGGTGCATCTATACACCTCATCCGACCAATTTGCCTCGGTCGGCAAATTGCCCACCTTCCCCTCGAGGGGAAGGCTTTAAGCTTGTATATTACCATGCGCTATGCGCATTCTGGAGGAGAATATATGAAATACGATCACAAATCCGTCGAGCCTAAATGGCAAAAGATATGGGAGGACAAGGGCGTTTTCCATGCCGAGACCAACTCGGACAAGCCCAAGTTCTACTCCCTGATAGAGTTTCCCTACCCGTCGGGTCAGGGTCTGCACGTGGGGCATCCGCGTCCCTACACGGCTCTTGATACCGTATCGCGCAAGCGCAGGCTGCAGGGCTGGAACGTCCTGTATCCCATCGGCTGGGACGCCTTCGGTCTCCCGACCGAGAACTACGCGATCAAGAACCACATCCACCCCGAGATCGTCACAAAGAACAATATCGCCCGCTTCAAGAAGCAGATACAGTCCTTAGGTATCTCCTTCGACTGGAGCCGCGAGGTCAACACCACCGACCCCGACTATTACAAGTGGACCCAGTGGATCTTTTTGCAGCTGTTCAAGCATGACCTCGCCTATAAAAAGGAGATGGCTGTCAACTGGTGCACCTCCTGCAAGTGCGTGCTGGCTAACGAAGAGGTAGTCAACGGCGTGTGCGAGCGCTGCGGCAGCGAGGTCGTCCGCAGGGTCAAGAGCCAGTGGATGCTCCGCATCACCAAGTACGCCGACCGCCTGATCGACGATCTCGATCTCGTGGATTATCCCGAGCGCGTGAAGCTCCAGCAGAAGAACTGGATAGGCAGGAGCTACGGCGCGGAGGTCGAGTTCGACACCACCGCAGGCGACAAGCTGCTGATATACACCACCCGTCCCGATACTCTCTACGGCGCCACCTACATGGTCGTTTCCGAACAAGGACAAGACCGGCGTGAAGCTCGAGGGCGTCACCGCCATCAACCCCGTAAACGGCAGAGAGATACCGATCTTCATCTCCGACTACGTCCTGATCTCCTACGGCACCGGCGCTATCATGGCGGTACCGGCTCACGATACCCGCGACTGGGAGTTCGCGAAGAAATTTGACCTCCCGATCATCGAGGTCGTCAAGGGCGGCGACGTCGGGAAGGAGGCGTTCACCGACTGCGCCACCGGTATTATGGTCAACTCGGGCATACTCGACGGTCTGACCGTTGATGAGGCTAAGAAGAAGATCACCGAGTTCCTCACCGAGAAGGGCATCGGACATCAAAAGGTCAATTTCAAGCTGCGCGACTGGGTGTTCTCCCGTCAGCGCTACTGGGGCGAGCCCATCCCGATCGTCAAGTGCGAGAGCTGCGGCTATGTACCGCTGCCCGAGTCCGAGCTGCCGTTGAAGCTCCCGATGGTAGAGAGCTACGAGCCCACCGACACCGGTGAGTCGCCCCTCGCAAATATGACCGACTGGGTAGAGACAACTTGCCCCTGCTGCGGCAAAAAGGCATACCGCGAGACCGACACCATGCCCCAGTGGGCAGGCTCGTCGTGGTACTACCTCAGATATATGGACCCCCACAACAGCGAGACTCTCGCCTCAAAAGAGGCTCTCGATTACTGGCATCAGGTAGACTGGTACAACGGCGGCATGGAGCACACCACCCTCCATCTGCTGTACAGCCGCTTCTGGCACAAGTTCCTGTATGATATCGGCGTCGTCCCGACCAAGGAGCCGTATGCAAAGCGCACATCCCACGGCATGATCCTCGGCGCCAACGGCGAGAAGATGAGCAAATCGCGCGGCAACGTCGTCAACCCCGACGAGATCGTCGAAGAGTACGGCGCGGACACCCTGCGTATGTATGAGATGTTCATCGGCGACTTTGAGAAGGCTGCACCCTGGAGCACAAACTCCGTGCGCGGCTGCCGCAAGTTCATCGAGCGCTTCTGGAATATGCAGGAGTTCATGACCGGCGAGGACTTCATCCGCCCCGAGCTCGAGAAGGAGTTCCACCGCACCATCAAGAAGGTCGGCGGCGATATCGAGAACATCAAGTTCAACACCGCGATAGCCGCCCTGATGGCTCTGATAAATTCGATCTACGCCACCGGCAAGGTCACGAAGAAGGAGCTCGCGATCTTCGCCGTGCTCCTCAACCCGTTCGCTCCCCATGTTACCGAGGAGCTCTGGGAGGCGTGCAAGCTCGGCAAGGGCATCATCGCCGAGGCTGCATGGCCGGAGTATGACGAGGCAAAGTGC
>ONPE01000264.1 GCA_900319615.1 uncultured Eubacteriales bacterium | reverse complement strand
GAACAGCAGCCTGATCAAAGCACAGAACAGGCTCAGGAGGATAATATGACGCTCCGGATGTCGATAGACGGCACGCCGGTAGAGGTCGCATGGGAGGACAACGAGGCTGTCGAAGCGCTCAGGCAGCTGTGTAAAGATCAGGCGCTCACGATAGAGATGTCTATGTACGGCGGCTTTGAGCAGGTGGGCTCCATCGGATCAGCTCTGCCGCAGAACGATGTGCAGACCACAACCTCAGCCGGAGATATCATGCTCTATTCCGGAGATCAGATGGTAGTCTTCTACGGCTCAAACACTTGGGCATACACACCCCTCGGTCATATCACCGACAAAACGCAGTCGGAGCTGACACAGCTCCTTTCTAACGGAAACGTTACCGTTACGCTTGCTTTTTAACTACACGGGAGGTATATTATGAAAAAACCGATCACCGCGCTTATCGCGATAATGCTTACAGCTATGATGCTGCTGACAGCCTGCTCGGGCAACCAGAGCACGGCGGAAACTAAGGCGACAGCATCTACCCCGGATCAAGCCGCAGTGGGTTCGCAGGATAACGGCGGCAGCTATGATCCCTATGCCGTCGCGAACCGCTACGACGTAGGATCCGAGATGTTCGAGAAGCAAAGCGGCGTAGACTACGGCACCCTGCAAAAGGACGTGACCTATTATTCGTCTGTCGCAGGAGATAACAAGCAGGTCAACATCCTGCTCCCGGCAGGCTATGACGAGAGCCAAACCTACCCCGTGACCTATGTGTTCCACGGCTTCGGCGGCGACCACAACACCCATATCGACACGGACTCTTACCTTGTCCTGCTCTACGGCAATATGCTCGATAAAGGGCTGACAGTACCGCAGATACTTGTCGGCATGGATATGTACACCGATAAGCTCGCTGATAAGGACGCTAAAACCGAAGAGGAGCTGCGCTTCATCTACGACAAGGCGATCAAAGAGACCGGCGTGGATCTGATGCCGTTTATCGAAGAGCATTATCCCGTGATGACCGGCAGAGAGTACACGGCTGTAGCAGGCATGAGCGAGGGCGGCGCAAAGTCGCTGTGCACGGGCTTTGAGTGGCTCGACAAGTTCGGATATATCGGCGCGTTCGCCCCCGCTACCTCTACATGACCGTAGGCAGCGAGGACCCGTGGAACATCGACTGTACCCTCTACTACCGCGATGTGCTGGATAAGATGGGGGTCAGGAATCAGACGGATTACGTCGAGGGCTACGGACACGACGCCGATTTCTGGGGTCAGTGCTTCTACAACTTCCTGGCAAAAACATTCAAGGCTGCATAATACTTTTTACAAAAGCAGGGCGCTTATACGGCGCCTTGTTTTTTTATGTCGCACACGTGTCAACCGCCGTAAGTTTGCCGTGCAGGGCGATCTATTTGTAACGTCTTTATGTCCATGTATCGGGTAGTGTTTGATACCCTTTTACTAAGTATGAAAAATATATTGACTCTGCAAATCATACATGATATACTGACGGTAATAAATCATCTGAACAGACCATGAGAAAAGGATGAGGAACCGATAATGAGCAAAAGGATAGAATCCGCGTGCGCAGGCGTTTGTCCGTGCACATCACCCTGCCCGATCAAAACGGCGCTGTCCGCCGTCGGCGGCAAATGGAAGCCGCGTATCATCTGCACGCTGTATGTAGACGGCACCCAGCGCTACAACGACCTGATGCGCAAAACCGAGGGTATCACAAGCGCGATGCTCTCTTCGTCGCTCAAGGAGCTTGAAACGGACGGCATCGTCGAGCGCAGACAGTATGTAGAGTACACCCTCACGGAGCACGGCCGCGGGCTGTGGCCGATCCTGCACCGTCTGGCTCACTGGGCTTCGGGAGAAGAATACGACGGCGAAGAATGACCTCCCCACACACAACACATCAAGCAAGCAGGAAAAGGAGATATTTTCATGAGTATACTCGATACGATCCGCAGCAGAAGAAGCGTAAGAACCTTTGACGGCACAGAGCTACGTCAGGAGGATAAGGAAAAGATAACAGCGTTTTGCGAGAACGCCGCAAGCCCCTATGATATCCCGATAACATGGAGGCTGATCGACGCGAAAGAAAGCGGCGCATCCAGCCCGGTTATCGTCGGCACGGATACCTTTATCGCAGGAAAGATACGCCGCACACCTCACGCGGAGGAGGCGTTCGGCTTCGCCTTCGAGCAGATCGTGCTGTTTGCCGAGTCGCTCGGCGTCGGTACGACATGGATA
>ONPE01000265.1 GCA_900319615.1 uncultured Eubacteriales bacterium | reverse complement strand
CCGCTTCTACTTCGGCTTATCTCCCATCGTCGCGATGACGTTATGCATCGTTATCAACATCATATTCCGCAAGCAGTGTTATCCCTGGATCAAGTATTTGAACAATGTAGTGATACTGTACTCGATCTATATGCTAACCGGCTTTTCGATCATTATAGACGCACTGTTCATCCTGATCCCCCTGCTGAACAGCTTCTACTACCGTCCTCGCCTGACGGTGATCTCGTCGATCGTCTGCTTCTTTTTGATGTACGTAACCGTGCTGAGTATTGCGGACTCGTACTTTACCGAAGACAACCTGATCGACAACAGTATCCTGAGATTCATCCCTATAGTGTTCAACTTCTCCAACGAAATTGTTCTTATGATCCTGAAAACCCACTCTCTGATCCTGATCATCGGAGCGGTGCTTATGCTCGTTTCTATATATCTTTCGATCGGCGGCCAAAGGTACATGATAAAGCAGGGCAAGCTGATCGCAGAGACGATCTCTACACAAGCGGAGCTTGAGACCGCCCGAGATATCCAGGAGGGCATACTCTCGACGGATTTCCCCGATCATCCGGCCTACGCGGTATGCGCCGATATGACGCCGGCCGCGCAGGTAGGCGGTGACTTCTATGATTATTTCGCCGTCGACGATACCCACATCGCCGTCACGATAGGCGATGTATCCGGTCACGGAATGGCGGCGGCACTGTTCATGACGCTGACCAAGACACTTTTGAAGGTCTATGCGCAGGCAGGCTATCCTACCGACAAGGTCATGGCGCACGTTAACCGCTACCTGTTGAAGTCGAATCCCGAGAAGCTGTTCGTCACCGGCTGGATCGGTATCCTCGATCTCACAAAGGGCATACTCTCCTACACCAGCGCAGGTCACAATCCGCCCATCCTGATCCACGCAAACGGCAAGACCGATTATCTGCCCGGCGAACCTAACTTTGTGCTCGGCAGGCTCAGGAAGGTGAACTTCACCGAGGAGCAGATCAAGCTCAACGTCGGGGATAAGCTGATCCTGTACACAGACGGCGTGACTGAGGCGCAGTCTCCCGACGAAGCCTTCTTCGGCGACGACCGGCTCCTTACGCTTATCCGCTCGGCGAGCGATCAGATCAGCCGTCGACAGCTTTGAAGGCGGCAGCGAACACTATGACGACGCCACGATCCTCACCCTCTTCTTCAAGGAATATTTACAGGCGGAGCCTATGAAGAGCAAAACCTTCTTCTTGAATAAAGGATCCTTCGACAGCGTACTGAGCTACATCGAAGAGCGCTGTTATGAATCGGGCTGCGACGAAGAGACTGTAGGTCAGATCACCATCGCCTGCTCGGAAATACTCTCTAACCTCGACTCTTACGCATATGAAGACGGCGGCGAGATCGAAATACAGTCAAAATGCCGTGACAAATGCATGACGCTCATATTCAAAGACAACGGCGAGCCGTTCGATCCTCTTCGCAAGCAGGATCCCGACGTAACTCTGCCGCTGAACGAACGCCGCAGCGGAGGTCTCGGTATATATATCGTAAAAAAGCTGATGACCGACGTCAGCTATGAATACGTCGATCATCAGAATGTTCTCAAGGTAACAAAGGATTTTTAGGAGGTCATATGGCAAACGATATGTTCCCCATGCCCTGCAACTATGACCTGTTCAGCGCAGGAGATACCGGGGCGCTTTTCGGCGATAAGCTGTGCGGACTGTTCGCGTCAGCCGACTATCGCGTCTGTAACCTCGAGGGCTGTTTTACCGACGGCAACACTCCTATCGGAAAAATTGGGCCCGTCATCCACGCTCCGACCGCGACGGTCAAGGGAGTCAAGGCGCTCGGCATCGACTATGCTACCCTCGGCAACACCCACTCGATGGACTGCGGGACGCAGGGCTATCTCGACACCTGCAAAACGCTGACCGAGAACGGCATCGGCTTCTTTGGCTGGGGCGACAACGAGAGCTCCGTCAGAAGCTTCGTCACCATAGAGCACGGCGGCAGGAGGATCGCCCTGTACAACACCACCGAGCAGTTTGAGAACGCGCCCGGGAAAAACCGCCCCGGCGTGAACCTCTATGACGAATACCGCGTCTTAAACGAGATCAAAGCCCTTAAAGAGTCCTGTGACT
>ONPE01000266.1 GCA_900319615.1 uncultured Eubacteriales bacterium | reverse complement strand
TCTTTTTGTGGTAGGCGACGTGAAGCAGAGCATCTACGGCTTCCGTCAGGCTATGCCGGAATTATTCTTACAAAGAAAAAACAACGCCGTTTTGTATGATCGGAAACATCCGGATTTTCCGGCGAAGATTATTTTGGACAGGAACTTTCGCAGCGATAAGGCGATACTTGAGGCGGTGAACTTCTTTTTCTCTAAGCTGATGTCGCCTGCTGTCGGAGATATTGATTACAACGAAGAGGAACGGCTCAACGATGGAGCCGTCTATAACGAACCTCCGGAGCAACGAACCTCCGGAGCCTGCCGTCGAGCTGTGCATCGTAGATAAGGACGGCGTGGGCGAGGAGGACGCGGCTATAGCCGAGGCGCGTTTCATCGCCGAGAGGATACATATGCTCGTAGCGGACGGCTACCCCGTCAAGGAAGGGGATAACTACCGCCCTGCGGTATTCTCGGACTTCGCTGTGCTGATGCGCAACCTCTCGAGCTACGGCGCGGTGTACCGCGAGGTGTTCGAGCGCTACGGCATACACGCCCATGCCGAGAGCTCGGCGGGCTTCCTCGGCTCGAGGGAAATCATGGTGATGACCAATTTCCTACGGATCATCAACAATCCGGCGCTGGATATACCGCTGTTGTCAGTACTTATGAGCCCTGTGTTTGCCTTTGACGAGGACGATCTGGCGCGCATACGCGCAGGGCTGAGAAAGGGCTCGCTGTATGCCGCCGTGACTGCGGACGCGGAGAAGGGCAATGAAAAGAGCAGGAGCTTCCTCGACGAGCTCGCGTATTACAGGGGCTTGGCTGCGACTTTGCCGCTGTATAAGCTGATCACGGTGATCTACGAGCGGTCGTCGTTCGTATCCGTGATCTGCGCTTCGGACAGCTCCGGCGGAGCAAACGGAAACCTCAGGCTGCTGCTCGACTACGCGAGCGCCTTTGAGAGGAACACAAAGCGCGGACTCTCGGCGTTCGTCGGGTATCTGGACAGGCTCTTGGAGGACGGCTCCGACCTGCCTGCCGCTCACGGAGGCGGCGGCGACTTCGGCGTAGAGCTGATGACCGTGCATTCGTCAAAGGGGCTGGAGTTCCCGATCTGCTTCATCGCGAACACCGCGAGAAGATTCGTCTCCGATAAGACAAAGGCGGTCCTGCTGCACTCTAAGTACGGCTACGCGCAAAAGCTGTTCGATCCGGCGCTGTCGCGACGCCTTCAAAGGGCGCTGCGAGCCAGATCGAGAGCGCTTCAAAGAGGCTTGCCGGTCAGAGGGAGATCGCGCCGTTCGCGGTGAGGTCGGCTGTGACCTTATCCGACTGGATCGTGATGTGCGCTCTGCTGCATCCCGACGGCGAACCGCTCAGAGAGTATGCAGGGGTCGAGGCTGACTATGAGCCGCAAAGCAGTTTTAAATTCTTATGCAGAATTATAAATAAACCCTTCGACGATGCCGCCGAAGCTGTTGCCGGGACTGCCGCAAGGGAGATAGCAGTCGATGACTCCGCTGTAAGGGAGCTCGAGAAGCACGCCGATTTCATCTATCCGTATGACGGCTTGCGAGGCCTGCCGGTGAAGGTCGCGGCGTCGACGCTGGCTCACAGATTTGCGGAGAAAAGCTACGACCGTCACCTTGACCGACCGGCATTCATGAGCGACGAGAAGCTGACTTCCGCCGAGAAGGGAACGGCTCTGCACGCGTTCATGCAGTTTGCGGATTTTGCGAGGGCTCGCGACGATATCCGCGCGGAGCTGCAAAGGCTCGCCGATGGCGGTTATCTGACCGCGGCTCAGGCTGACAGCGTGGATATCGCGAGGGCTGAGAGCTTCTTCAACAGCGGGCTCATCTCGCGCTGTCTGGAGTCGCCGGAGGTGTACAAGGAGTATCGCTTCAACGTGCGCATCCCGGCATATCGGGTGAAGCCGGATATCGCTGCGGAGTTCGCGGACGAGCCGGTGATCCTGCAGGGCGCTGTGGATCTGGCTTTCGTCGAGGACGGGGAGATCGTCATCGTCGATTACAAGACCGATAGAGTGAAGGATCCTTCTGAGTTGGTGCAGAGGTACTCGGAGCAGCTCAGGCTCTACAAGGGCGCGATGGAGGAGTGCCTCGGGTTGCCTGTTAAGGAGTGCTTGATCTACTCGGTCAGACATAATACAGCATTGCCAATATATTTCGAATAAAGAAAAATAATAATTCTTCAAAAGAAAAAACCGTTGCGGAGCGTTTGCTTCACAGCGG